>JBFHGV010000037.1:0-12035 GCA_041582955.1 Arenibacter sp. | reverse complement strand
TAAAAAACCTTATGGGCCATACAGTATTGTGTAACCCAAAAGATCTATTTTTTCACTTTCACCCTTTTTTATGGCTGTTAAGATTGCGGGGAAAACTCAACTGTAAAAATTATAAGGAACAGAAGAATGTAGAATATTGGATAATTTTGTTAAATTACACTTAAACAACTGTTAATCAGCGTTTAAATTTGCATTTTATCGATTTTTTAACTAATTTACGATTATGATAAAAATTGAAAAAACAGCAAACGAGGAGTTTATTAAAAAGTCCATCACCCATTTGGAAGCGCACGGTTTTGAAAAAATCAAGGCGGATATAGACGGTTATGATTGTCCAAAATCTTATTTAAAAAAAGGTAGCGATACTAAAATTACCCCAGATATTGTGGCCTTAAAAAATGGCAAAAAGTACTATTTTGAAATTAGTCTTAAATCCGAAAGACCTTTATTGTTAAAATCTAAATGGTTGTTTTTGGATACTCTGAGCCGAATGAATTCCAATCGTTTTAGAATTATCACTACCAAAGGTCATTATAAGTTTACGGACAATATGTTGGAAGATATTAATCTAAGTGACAAGACTCCAATTAAAATATAAACAAAACAAAAAATATCCAATTGTTTTAGAGCTGCTGCATAAACAGCTCGTTTTTTTTATAGGCCTACCTAATTCATTTTCATTCCAATATGTGGAATGCCATCTTCCAAATATTCCTCGCCTATAGCTTCAAAACCAAGCGAGGAATAAAATTTCATTAGGTATTTTTGTGCAGAAAGATGAATGGGCAATTCGCCAAAAGTATTTTTAATGAATTGAATTGAGGCCTTCATAATATCTAGGCCATAACCAAAATGCCGCTCTGTATTTAGTACTACTACCCTACCAATACTGGCTTCCTTAAAATAATCTCCTGGTTTAAAAACACGGGTATAGGCCACTACCCTGTCATTTTTACTACCTATGACATGAAAGGCCAATTTATCCTTACCATCCAAATCCTGATAGACACAATTCTGCTCCACAACAAAAACCTCACTTCTCAACTGTAAAATAGCGTAAAGTTCTGTTGTCTCCAGTTCCTGAAATGTTTTTATCCTAATTTCCATGGCTTAATTAATCATTGTAACCCACTGCCACCAATTGGGCAATCTTAGGGGTATGAATATAGTAGATAGTCCATTGCAGCCCTGTAAAAAAATCAGAAAATATATAGTGGAATACCCTTGTATGACGCATATAATAACTAAGTACCAAAATACACCTAAAGGTAATCAAGGCCATATTCCAATACCCTATTATTTACAAGGAATCTTTTCTATTCTTCTTTCATGTCTACCGCCTTCAAAAGAGGTATCTATAAATACCTTGACCATTTCCAAGGCCTGGGGCAGGGAGATAAACCTAGCCGGCAAACTTAATATATTGGCATCATTGTGTTCCTTGGCCAATTTAACAATTTCCGTAGTCCAACACAGGGCAGCCCTTATTTTTTGGTGTTTATTGGCCGTCATACAAGCCCCATTTCCACTACCACATATAATTATTCCAAGATCTGCCTTATCGGCTTCCACATCACTGGCAACGGGATGGATAAAATCGGCATAATCAACACTATCGTTACCATCGGTACCATGGTTAATAACCTCAATATCCATCGATTTTAACAAACCGATAATGGCAAGTTTGTACTCTGTTCCTGCATGGTCGTTGCCTATAGCTATTTTCATCGTATTAGGTTGGTTTTATTAAATAAAGAAAACAAATTTCTACCCAAAATAGGTGAATATATAATGGCAAATGTACAAATACCTACCGTTTCACCACAGAATATGGGTTATTAACAACATAATTTTTAAAAAAACGGAAAACCATTGTTATTTAGTACTTTAATAATTGTTGATTATTGTTAACAAACTATTCAAAAAAAGTAAAGATAAAATTTTGATTATCCACTGAAGTTTTCCTTTACAAAATGCTATCGTAAATCAATAATTTACTTTTTAGTTTCTAATAGAAAGATATTAAATAGAAACTAAGAGTAATTAACATTGCGGTAACATTAAGTTTTCAAAAAATTCATGTTTATAAGGGTTATCAACAATTATTAATAACCTGATTAAGTTATTGATTTATAATCCCTACCTCCAATATAAATTGTCAATAAACTTCTTCCCCACAAAAAAACAAACTTATTGGCACATTTTTATATCCACTATTAACAAGCTATAATAAACACCATTTAATTTTAAATTTTAAAAAAAGAAAAAGAATATATATTATAAATGTTGATAACAACATCCAATGCTTAAATAGTAAACTTAAAATTGGAAATGAAGTACAATGAATTATAATTCGTAATTTTCCAAAAATAAAAGAGTTAATGTCGAGACAGAAGAAAAGAAGTAAAAATCAAAGAAGAAACGAAATTACCAAAGGTATATTTACAGTTCTTGAAAAAGAACCGGAAAAATCCTTTACTTATAAACAAATTGCAGCTAAAATTGGTGTAACAGATGCCAATGAAAGAAACAGTCTTATCAAGAGATTGGTAGAGTTAAAGGAAAAGAAAAGAATTTTGGAGGAAGAAAGAGGGTCTTATAAGGCTATTGTTTCTACCAAGACGTACCATACGGGTAAGGTTGATATTACAGGAAGGGGCAATGCCTATATTGTAGTGGAAGGTTTGGAAGATGATGTATTTGTTCCTTTTAACAAACTAAGGAAGGCTTTTCACAATGATATAGTGGAAGTATATATATTTCCGAGAAGAAAAGGTAAAAAATTGGAAGGCGAAATTACGAAGTTAGTTTCCCGAAACAAGAATACCTTTGTGGGTATTGTTGATATGCAAAAGGATTTTGCATTTGTTAGGCCTACCGATTACCGAATGTATACCGATATTTTTGTACCTAAAAATAAGATATCAACAGCAGAGGATGGGGATAAGGTAATGGTAGAAATCAACGATTGGCCAGAAAAGGCCGATTCGCCTTATGGTACTATTGTCCAAGTATTGGGAAAACCAGGGGAACACAATACCGAAATACACTCTATTTTGGCACAATATGGTTTGCCCTACGAGTTTCCGGTAGAGGTGGAGATGTATGCCAATGAGCTGGATACCAGTATAAAGGAAGAGGAAATTGCCAAAAGAAGGGATTTAAGGGAAACCTTGACCTTTACTATAGATCCCAAGGATGCCAAGGATTTTGATGACGCCCTTTCCTTTAAAGTATTGGAAAATGGCAATTATGAAATAGGGATCCATATTGCAGACGTGTCGCATTATCTAATTCCCGATACTATTTTGGATGATGAAGCCTATGATAGGGCCACATCGGTTTATTTGGTAGATAGGGTGGTGCCCATGTTACCCGAAGTTTTAAGTAATAATGCCTGTTCACTTAGGCCTAATGAAGAAAAGTATACCTTTTCTGCCATTTTTGAGATAGATGACAAGGGGTTAGTAAAAAATGAGTGGTTTGGACGAACGGTAATTAATTCGAACGAGCGATTTGCCTATGAAGAGGCGCAGCATATCATAGAAACTGCCAAAGGTGACATTCCCAATGAAATTTCTATAAGGGAAAGTGGTTATACCGTAGACAAGGAGGTGGTACATGCCACTTTGACCATGGATAGATTGGCCAAGATTATGCGTGAACAACGCATGAAAGAGGGGGCTATTTCTTTTGATAAAATAGAAGTACGCTTTAATCTAAATGAAAAAATGGAACCTGAAGGGGTGTATTTTAAAGAGTCTAAGGATGCCAATAAACTCATAGAGGAATTTATGTTGTTGGCCAACCGAAAGGTAGCCCAGTTTATAGGGAAGCAAAAACCGGTCAAAACATTTGTATACAGGGTTCATGATGATCCGGATGAGGACAAATTAATGGCCTTGAACACAATTATATCGCGTTTTGGACATAAGCTTAATTTTAAGGATAAAAAATCTATTAGCAACTCCTTAAATCAGCTTTTGGAGGATGTAAAGGGTAAAAAAGAGCAGAATTTAGTGGATACCTTGGCTATAAGAAGTATGAGCAAGGCCATTTATACCGTGGATAATATAGGGCATTACGGATTGGCTTTTGATTATTATACCCATTTTACCTCGCCTATAAGAAGGTATCCCGATGTTATGGTACACAGGCTGTTACAACATTATTTGGATGGGGGCGAATCTCCAAAGGCGGAATTGTATGAGGAGAAATGTAAACATTCTTCGGATATGGAAAGTTTGGCCGCCAATGCGGAACGGGATTCAATTAAATACATGCAGATCAAGTTTATGGAAGACCACCAGGATAGGGAGTTTGTTGGTGTTATTTCCGGAGTTACGGAATGGGGCCTATATGTAGAGATTGTTGAGAACAAATGTGAAGGAATGGTACGTATTAGGGACATAAGGGATGATTATTATACCTTTGATGATAAGGAATATGCCATTGTTGGTGAAAAAACCAATAAAACCTATCAGTTGGGAGATGAAGTGGTAGTTATGGTAAAAAGTACAGATTTGATTAAAAGGCATTTGGATTTTTCCCTTTTGGGGAAAAATGAGTAATTTTTTGTTTTTATACAGACTTTGCATACATAAATGGGCATGTCTTGTAGTTTATGGAAAGGCTAAACTTCAGAAAACAAAACTTTGGTCATGGTATTGGAGCTTTTAAACTATAGATCTAATAAGATGGAACAAAAATTAATAATAATGCTCTTGTTACTTATTGGTACCCATTCCATAAGGTCTCAAAATGAAAAGGTTACCCAGAATTTGCAAATTTTTAAGGAAGTAAAGGCATTTGACGGATTGTCTGTAAATCTTATTAAATCTGATGTAAATAAGGCGGTGATCACTGGGGCCAATACCAGTAATGTGGCTATTGTCAATAATGATGGTGTGCTAAAGATACGAATGGAAATTAATAAACTTTTTAGTGGATACAGAACCTTTGTAGATTTGTACTATACAGAGAAACTTGTTATTATAGATACCAATGAGGATGCTAGAATTTCATCCAAGGGACCTATAAAACAAGATGTTTTGGAGCTAAAGGCCCAAGAAGGTGGAGAATTGATCATTAATGCGGAGGTAGAGCAAATGCTTATCAAGAGTGTTACAGGAGGCGTTATTTCCACTACTGGATTGTCCAAAAATCAGGATGTTCAGATCAATACCGGTGGGGTGTATAAAGGAAAGGATTTTAAGACCAAATTTAGCACTGTAAATGTAAATGCCGGTTCTAGGGCAGAGGTTTTTGCCACAGATTATGTAAAGGCCGCAGTAAAGGCCGGTGGCGAGGTTTTGGTTTATGGTAATCCCATTAAGATGGAAGAGAAAACTGTTTTTGGCGGTAAAATTATCAGAATGTAAGGAGTAATTTTTATGATGGAAGATGTACAGGCAGCAATTCCTTTGGGCTTTTTATTGAGCTTTATGATAGGCCCTGTTTTTTTTGTACTTCTGGAAACCAGTGCAATTAAGGGGTTTAGAGCAGCGCTGTGTTTTGATTTAGGTGTTATTGTTGCCGATGTAATATTTATATCACTAGCGTATTTTAGTAGTTTTCAGTTGTTGGAAAACCTTAGTAATCATCCAGGTCTCTACGTTTTTGGAGGTACCATTTTGTTGATCTACGGACTCACCAATGTTTTTAAAAAGGAGAGTTTGGTACAAGAAAAAAAAATTAGGATTACCAAGGGCGGTTACCTAAGTTTATTTATCAAGGGATTCTTATTGAATTTTATAAATATAGGTGTCCTAGTTTTTTGGCTGGGCATTATCATAGTGGTTGGGCCTAGTCTGGACAGTGATCCCAACCGACTTATAATTTTCTTTTCCGCCATGATAGGAGCCTATTTTGTTACCGATATTTTTAAAATTTTGCTGGCCAAACAACTGAGGAAAAAGCTTACCAAGAGACGTATCCTATTGGTAAAGAAAGGCCTTGGGGTTATTCTTCTTATTTGTGGATTGGTATTGATTGTTAAGGGATTTCTACCTAAGGATCAATTAAATATAGAAAAAGGAATAGAGCTTATTAGGGAGTAGTGTTTTGCTATTTTAATTGATGGTTTAATTGGATGATCCCTTCTTATGGGTATAAAAAAAAACCTTCACCAATTATGATGAAGGTTTTTGAGGCATCGAGCGGATTCGAACCGCTGTACAAGCTTTTGCAGAGCTCTGCCTAGCCACTCGGCCACAATGCCCTATTTTCAGTGCAAAGGTAATACTTTTTTTATGTTTCAAAAACTAAAACGACTATCTTTTAGATTTAAGTATAATGGTTACTTCTTTTACATCGCCTCCAATGGGAGGGTTTAGTTTTGATACGCCAACCTTAACTTTTTGGGCCATGGATATTTCGGCAAATATTCTGTCAATAATACGCTGTGCCACATGTTCCAAGAGTTTGGAAGGAATGGCCATCTCTTCTTTTACGATGTGATTTATATGAACATAATCTACTGTTTCCGAAAGTTCATCCGTAATGGAAGCTTTTTTTAAATCGGCATCTACAATTACGTCTACATGGTAATCGCACCCAATAATGGTCTCTTCTTTTAGACAACCGTGATGTGCATATACTTTAATGGTGTTCACCTTAACTTTTCCCACTGCTATATAATTTTTGGACAAAATTAATTTAATCTAGCGGCAAAGAAGGAAAATTTATGGATTTTATGGTTTAGTAGGTACATCTACAATTACTTATCCCTTGAAATAGGTCTACCCCTATGGTAACTACATGGGTTCCGGTGCTATATCCAAGAATTTCGTTTAGAATAATCTGATAGGAATATCCAAAGTAGAAATTACTTTTTTTAAGTCCGGCCAAGGGCGCTATATAAAGAGGCCTTCCTATCTGATCGTTTAAGAAACGGTAGGTGACTCCTGCGTAGTAATAGTCTTCAAAATCATACCATCTAAATTTCAGGTTTAAATCTGCTTCCGATCTCCCGTCACTTTCAAAAATTTTATAGAGTATGGAAGGTTCTATTTCCATATTGCTATTTCTGGATTTTTTGTAGCGATATCCAGTATAGACATAGAAGTTCCTGAGTTTATTGGGTTCATAAATAGGATCAAAAATATAGACATCCTTGTTGATGAGGTTGGAGGCGTTTACACTGAAATAGAATGAATTTTTTCTATACAGTAAACCTACGTCAAAATTGTGGTTGGAGGTAGAGCGGTCATCGGTAACGCCCGGGTCAAAACCGGCATCCATAAACTCCTCTACGTCCAGTCTAAATTGATTAAAGTTATAAGATATCCCAAATGATAGGAACTCGTCTTCATAGCGATCCAAGGTTAAATGGTGCGCAAAGGAAATACGGGCACCTTGTTGTTTGGTATATCCATTGGAGTCATTGTACAAAAATAGTCCAACTCCCGATTTTTCACCTAATCTCATGTCCGCGGCCAAAGATTGGGTTCTGGGCGCATCCTTGATTCCCACCCATTGTGCCAATCCGTTAAGTCTAATCTTTACGTGGTCGCCAATACCTGCATAGGTAGGGGAGAGCACAAAGGGATTATCGGCCAAATACTGTGATAGCTGGGGTGAATTAAGCTCCTGAGCATTGGATATCAGGGTACCTAATAGCAACACAAAGGTGAATAGTTTATTGCGCATTTTATATTTGGTTAAATTCTTTATCTGTAAAGGGTAAAATGTCCAACAAATTCCCTGTCGTCCTCTTCTCCTTTTAATTTTATCACATACCAATAATCTCCGGTGGGCAATTCTGTATTATGGTATAAACCATCCCAGCCTTGATCATTTAGTCCCATTCTATAAACCTCTCTACCATAACGGTCAAATATTATAGTTAGTATTTTTGGGAAGGCTTCCTGATTTTTAGGTTGCCAGAAATCGTTTTGGCCATCGCCATCCGGGGTAAAGAAATTTGGGATTTCAATGTCTATAAATTCCATGAATATTTCAGCGGTGGTTTCACAACCATTGCTATCTACTACCCTTACGGTATAGGTTCCGGTCTCTTTGATGTAATGGGTATTATCATCACCGTTATCCTTATCCTCAAAATAGAAGGTATAGTCTGGTTGGCCTCCAGTGGCCACGGCCGTAATTTCATTAAGATTATTTTGTTCCAAAGTAAGGACCAAGGGTTCAAAATTTTCTATTTCAAAATCAATGGTCATTACGCAACCGTTGGCATGTGCAATGGCCAAGTAATGGCTTCCTGCAGCCATGTTGGAAAAATTAGGTTCCAGTACCATATCATTTGGATCTGTAGAATCCAAGGCATACATTACATCCTGTGCTACGTTTGGATCTTCCAATACCACATCCAAGTAATTGTCCGGAGTGGCAGCTGTACATTCATAGATAGGCGTAACGGTGGCATTGAGAATAACTCCTGGTTCAATGGTAACGGCAAGGTTGGTCATACAACCTTGGGCATCCCGTACAAATACTGCATAAGTACCGGCGGCCAAACCGCTGAATTGTGTTCTGTCCTGAACAAAGTCGGCATCAGATGTAGAATTGATACTTGTGCTATAAGGTGCTGTTCCCCCGCTTATGGATAAGGAAACCGAACCATCTTCACTACCAATACAAATTTCCGGAGTGGTAGTTGGCAAGACTTCTATCAGTGCAGGTTCCAATATGGTATATCTCAATTGTTCAAAACAACCATTTACATCCTGTGCTATGATGGTATAGTCACCAGGCGCTAGGTCCGTAAAGGTATTAACGGTATCAAATTTGTCCAGATTAGGTGAAATGGCATATTGATATCCACCGGAACCACCACTTAAGGAAACGGTAATACTACCGTCATAGGCGCCATTACAGCTTACATTGGTATAGGAATCATCTACAACCAATGGCATTGGTTCCGTTATTTGGATTTCGTTGGAAACTACTACGCAATCATCACTGGTAACCCTAACATAGTAGCTACCAACGTTTAGATTGTTAAAGGTACCGGATACTTGCGGTCCTGCAATGTTAGTGGTCAGTGCCGCATCTGTAAAGAGTTCATAACGATAGTTGCCCAAGCCTCCATCGGCCTTGGCTGTGATTATGGCCGTATTATCCCCGCTACAGTTGATTATTGCGGCCGAGGTATCTATAGTCACATCCAATGGCTGAATAGCATCTTCTTTTATTTCGTTTGATAAAATGGATTTACAACCAAATGAATCCTGTACGTAATAGCGGTATGTACCTGCAGTTACGCTAAAAGTATGGGTATTGCCACCGCTCATTGGTAGGTAATTTATACCGTCTTCACTGTATTCATAGGGTCCGGTTCCTCCATAGGCCGTTAACTCCAATTCTGCGTCGTTTTCACAGCTTAGTGGACTAGTTCTAATCAAAGAAGCATAAACTTCAGCAAGATCGTTTATAGTGGCCTGTACCGTTTCAATATCACATCCCCAACCATCGGATACGGTTATGCTATAGATACCTGCCCCAAGATTGTTGAAGACCGGACTTGTTTGTCCACCTGAGGTATAGGTAATCACTGTTGCCGTAGGATCATAAACGTTTAGTTGATATTGGTATATACCTTCCCCACCGCTCATGTTGATAGCACTTATAGATCCATTGGTATCGCCATAACAGCTCAAGGTGGTAGATAATGGAGTAATATCTGCTGATATAGGAGTGGGTTGCACCAGGGTTTCCGTATCGTTAAGAATACAGCCATTGGCATCTGTAATAACCACATCGTAGTTTCCTGCAGAAAGTCCGGTGAATACCATACTGTTCACATCGCTGGCATTATATACCTGGGAAGTGGTAGTATTGGTTAATACAATAGTGTAAGGAGCGTATCCTCCACTAGGGTCTACCAATATTTCACCAAGATCATTGGAACAACTAACATTGGCAATTGGATCTACTACAGCTGTTAACGCCCTATCCGGAGAAACAATTCTCACCGTGTTGGAATCTTCCGAACATATTGGAGCATTGGTTTCTGTTACCCTTACATAATAATTACCTCCAGTTAATCCGGTAATGGTCAATGGGTTGGTTGTGGTATTGGCCATACCACTAATGGCTGTGGCTACACCTGCAGCCGTATATACGCTATAGCTATACGGTCCTGAATAGCCGCTAACATTTATTTGCAAGGAACCATTATTGTCCCCAAAACAACTTACTGGGCTTAAAGATGTAGCATTTACCTTGATCAGATCATAAGGAGCAATCGTGTAGGTAGCGGTATCCACATAACATCCAGTAGATGTATCGGTCACCCTAAAGGTATAGCTACCTACGGCAGTTAAATTAAAAGTGGCCGTATTATAGGTAGGTGTACTTGTTTGGTTGGCATTGGTATTGCCAACAGGTAACAACTGATAGGTGTATACATTGGAGTTATCACCATTGTCATTTACTGTTATGGTCACTTCTTCCGGTCCTGCACATGAGATGGCCGTATCCTGTGATAAGGTGGCTGTAAATGTGTTGATAGTACTAATATTTACAGTGGTAACATCGGTACATCCATTATCATCTTTTATAGTGACTGTAACAGTTCTATCACTGCCGTTGTCGGTAATATTAAATGTATTGGAGGTAAAGAAGTTTGTTCCATCTATACTGTAGGTATATGGTGCTGTACCTTCAGTTCCCACAGCGGTTATAACGGCCTGTGAGGACTGATTATTTGTGTTACAGGCAAAATTGGTAGCTGTAGCGGTTACATCCACTGGGTTTGGTTCATCAATGGTAATGCTCTGAATGTCTGAGCAGCCTCTATCAGAAGTCACGGTTATGTTATAAGTACCGGCTATTAATCCAGCGAACAGTGCATTGTTCTGAGTGGTAGGCGGATTGGTACCGTCGTCCAATGTAAAGGTGTAGGGCGGGTTATCATTTGAAGCGTCCAGGACAACCTCAATGGAACCGTCTGCCCCACCGTTACAGGATACATCTTCCTTGTTATAGGTGAATAGCACCGGTGTAGCGGTTTCCAAAGAAACGGGCACTTGTGCGTCACAGGCAGATCCCGAGGTATCGTACACCATGGCGGTATAGTTTCCAGGAGCTAGAGCATTGAACACGTTGGAGGCCTGACGGGCACCCGCTGTAATACTGTTGTTGGAAGCATCCAATAGATCGTATTCGTAATTACCTGCACCTGCCCCACCGCTAGCGGTGATGGTGATGACGCCATCGTTGGCCGCACATGATGGTTGTGCAGTGGCCACAGCTGTTGCAGCCAATGGAGGCAGAATATCAATGGTATCGGTTATGGTACAGCCGTTGGCGTCCCTAACTGTTACGGTATAGGTTCCAGGAGCGGATACGGTAAATGTGCCGCTGCTCTGGAATCCGTTTCCTATGCTGAACTGCAATGGTGCCACACCTGTAGCGGTGGCTGTAAAGTTATATTCGTCTCCCATTGAGCTACATTGGTCATCTGCATAGGCCGGCAGGCTTACCGTAGGGGTTGGATCTTCTGTTATAAGAACATCTATCATATGGGTACAGTCCATGGCATCTTTCACCCACACGTCCCAGTTAAGGTTAGTGCTAGGATCTAGTACTGCGCTGGCACTGGCCGTATAATCTCCCGGGTTCACGGGCGCTCCGTCCTGAACGAAGGCATAGGTATAGCCACCGTTTCCACCACTGGCCTGAACACTTACTTGGGCACCGATATTACAGTTTGCTTCAATGTTTTTGGTCAGTGTAAGATCTAGGTCGGCTGCTGGGGATGCGATGGTCACGGTATTGGAGGTATCATCACAAAATGGCGTATCAGTTGTCGTTAGCACAACATAGAAGTTGCCTGCTGGCAAACCTGAAATGGTTCTTGGGTTTACCGAGGTATCGGCACTGATTACCGCTGTGATGCTACCACTGGCATCAAATACCTGGTAGTCATAATTACCCAAGTAGTTGTTTACCTGTATCTCTAACTCGCCGTCGGTATCTCCATAACAGGTCACCGGGGTAATGGCGGTTGCCGTTACTTCTATAAGGTCGTATGGGGCAATGGAATAGGGAGCCGTGGTAAAGTAACATCC
>JBFHGV010000036.1:0-12090 GCA_041582955.1 Arenibacter sp. | reverse complement strand
GAAGCCCAGAATGAGGGATTGTATGCAAAAAGTATTAATGGAGATGCTTTTTCCAATGAAATAAAGCAGCAGACCCTGGATTTGATCAAAGCCGATTTGGGTCAGATAGATATGGTTATTTATAGTTTGGCCTCTCCGGTAAGGACACACCCTGATACAGGAGTCCGTTATAAATCGGTTTTAAAACCGATTGGCGGGAAATTTGAGAACAAAACGGTAGATTTCCATACAGGCAAGGTTTCCAATGTATCTATAGAACCGGCCCAAGGCGATGATATAGAAAATACCGTAGCCGTAATGGGCGGTGAAGATTGGAAAATGTGGATAGACCAATTGCAAAAGGAGGGTCTTCTTGCTGATGGATTCACCACTATTGCCTACTCCTATATAGGGCCTTCACTTACAGAAGCGGTATATAGAAAAGGAACCATAGGACGTGCCAAGGATCACCTAGAGGCTACTGCCTTTACCATATCAGACAGTTTAAAAGCAGTGGATGGCAAGGCATACGTATCAGTAAACAAGGCTTTGGTTACCCAAGCCAGTTCTGCTATTCCGGTTATTCCGCTATACATATCCTTGTTGTATAAGGTGATGAAGGAGAAGGGGATACATGAAGGTTGTATAGAGCAGATCCAACGCCTGTTCCAAGACCGTTTGTATGTAGAAAACACCCCAACCGATGAACAGGGGAGAATACGTATAGACGATTGGGAGATGAGAGATGATGTACAGGCACGGGTAGCAGAGCTCTGGGCAGAGGCCAGCACCGAAACATTGCCGAATATTGGAGATCTTAAAGGGTATGAGAAAGATTTCTTTAACTTGTTTGGGTTTAAAGTAGACGGTGTGGATTATGATCAGGATGTAAACGAAATTGTTGAAATCCCCGGTTTGCAGTAAGTCGGACCCAAAAACTTTAGCCGTCTTTAAAAGGCGGCAAGGATATTGTAATACCAAAATGCCCCAATTAGCTGTAATGTTGGGTAGTTGCTTATGGTTGTACTGATCTAAAAAGTAATACAAATCCCGATAAAATGAAAAATCATATAGTTAGGATAGTGGCGCTATTCTTTGTAATTCCGCTAATGGGGCAGGGCCTCAACGGAAAGGTGTTTGATGCCCTTACCATGAAGAGCAATATTCTAAACGGTGAACGCAAATACGCTGTATACCTGCCACCAGATTACGAGTCTTCCAATAGGAGCTACCCAGTACTATACCTTTTGCATGGAGCTGGGGATGATCAAACCGGTTGGGTACAATTTGGAGAAGTATTAGGTATAGCCGATAAGGCCATTGAAGAGGGTAAGGCCACTCCTATGGTGATTATTATGCCCGATGCCAATACCGGAAAACGAGGGTATTTTAATTCGGTTAAGGGAGATTGGAGGTATGAAGATTTCTTCTTTGAGGAATTTATGCCCCATGTAGAAAAAAAGTATCGCATTAAGGCAGAAAAACGCTTTAGGGCTATTTCCGGATTGTCTATGGGTGGTGGAGGCACCTTTATGTACGCCCTGCGCCATCCAGAATTGTTTTCATCGGCCTGTCCCCTAAGCGCTTATATTGGGGCTTTAAGTTTGGACGATTTTAAAGCGCGACTCAAAAATAACAATGAGGAGTATGAGGAAAGTCTGGTCGAAGCCTATTATGAAAACCATAACGCCTTGTCCTTAATTCAGAATTTACCACAGGAAGAGATGAGCTCGGTACGCTGGTTTATAGATTGTGGGGATGATGATTTCCTATACGAAGGAAACAGTCTGGTCCATATAGCCTTAAAAAAGAAAGGGGTCTCACATGAATACAGGGTAAGGGATGGTGGCCATAGTTGGACCTATTGGCGGGAATCCCTCCCGGTAGTTTTGGAATATGTTTCGGATGCCTTCCATCAGTATTGATGTATAAACAACGTGAGTTCGATTGATATTAATTGTGAATGAGTTTCTTAGTGTAATGTTGTCCGGTCGAGCCTGAACGGATCGGGCAGGCTCGAGGAGACAGCGCGGTAATTTTAATAGATTGGTATTTGGATCTATGTGTTTAATTTTAAGTTAAACCCACATTAACTGGTATCCGGGATTTCTCGGAGCAAGAAAGTAAAGAAGAAATATGATTTTTAGAAGGTTTGGTAGTTTGGAGTGGGAAGTTAGTGAGATTGGCTACGGTATGTGGGGAATGGGTCAATGGACAGCCTCTGAAGATCTATTGTCTGTTAAATCTTTGGATCTGGCGGTAGAAAATGGTGTAAATTTTTTTGATACTGCTTGGGCCTATGGCCATGGGAAAAGCGAGGAATTGTTGGGAGATTTACTGAGGAGACACCCGCATAAGAAACTCTATACTGCTAGTAAAATTCCTGCGAAAAATTTTACATGGCCGGCCAAACCGGAATATACTATGGAAGAATCCTATCCCGCTTCGCATATTTTGGAATATACGGAAAAGACGTTGAGAAATTTAGGGGTAGAACAAATAGATCTAATGCAGTTTCATACTTGGGATGACAGTTGGACGGACCGGGATGAATGGAAGCGCACAGTAGAGGATCTGAAAAAGTCGGGAAAGATAGGGGCTATGGGCATCAGTGTAAACCGATGGGAGCCAGAAAATGGAATAAAAGCCCTTAAAACGGGTGCTTTTGATGCCGTGCAAGTAATTTACAATATTTTTGACCAAGCCCCGGAGGATGTGCTGTTTCCTTTATGTGAGGAATTGGATATAGCGGTGATAGCCCGTGTTCCTTTTGACGAGGGTACCTTAACGGGTAATATTACTAAGGAGACCACCTTTGCGGAAGGAGACTGGCGTGGGACGTATTTTGTGCCGGAAAATTTAAAGGCCAGCGCGGAAAGGGCCGATTTATTGAGGCCTGTTGTTCCCAAAGGAATGACTATGGCAGAAATGGCCCTCAGATTTATCACCATGAACAAAACGGTAAGTACTATAATTCCTGGAATGCGAAAGAAAAAAAATGTTTTGATGAATACGGCATTGAGCGATGGTAAAGGCCTGTCTTTGGAGTTGTACCAAGAATTAAGGGGGCATAGGTGGGATAGAAAACCAACCTCTTGGTCACAGTAATATATAAAAATGAACATGACAACAAGAAAAGAATTTTTGGTGAAAAGCAGTATGTTGACGGCTGGTGTGGTGCTACTACCTTCCTTTGGTATACCGCCCAAAAACCCCAAAAAGAATTTGGGGGTTCAATTATACACCTTTAGGGACGAAATGGCAGCAGATGCCATTGGAACCTTAAAGAAAATAGCCGACTTGGGTATAAAACAGATTGAATCTGCCCGAAGTGCAGAGGGACTATATTACGGTTTACAGCCCAAGGAGATGAAGCGTATCTGTGAGGATTTGGGCATGACCCTTAGGAGTGGGCATGTGGCTTTGGATGGGGATTGGGAGAAAACAATGGATCTGGCCCAAGAATCGGGTCAGGAGTATTTAATCTGCTCCTCCTTGCCATCTAGCGGACAAACAGCGGATAACTATAAGGCCGTAGCGGAAGCCTTTAATAAGGCGGGGGAAGCATGTAAGCATAGAAATATAAAATTTGGTTACCACAATCACGAATACGAGTTTGAATCGGAAAATGGGGAAGTCTTTTATGATATTTTGTTGGACAATACCCAACCGGACCTGGTCTATATGGAATTGGATCTGGGATGGGTGGTAGTGGCCGGTAAGGATCCATTGGATTATTTTGAGCGTTACCAAGGAAGATTTCCTTTGTGGCACCTAAAGGATATGGACATGGAGAAAAAGGAAAGTACCGAGTTTGGTAGGGGAGGATTGGATATTCCCCAAATGCTGAAATACAAAAAACAATCTGGCCTTAAATATATTTTTATAGAACAAGAAGAGTACAGTAGTACGCCATTTGAAAGTATGGCTCACAATATGAAGTTTATGAAGAATTTGTAAGGACTTTATTTATATCCTTCTATTAAAGGGAGATAAAAAGATTTACTATGGGGCGGTTATTTGGCAAATAGCTGCCCCATATCCTTGAAAGCCTTAAATTCCAATGCATTTCCTGCCGGGTCCAAAAAAAACATGGTGGCCTGCTCCCCAACTTCGCCCTTAAAGCGTATGTAGGGTTCAATTATAAAAGATACCCCTTTGGCCATAAGCGACTCGGAAAAGGTTTTAAAAGTGTCCCAAGGGAGCACTACCCCGTAATGCGGTACAGGAACATTTTTGCCGTCAACCGGATTAGCGTGTAAAACCTGATTTTCCGGCTTTGGTTTGTAATGGATGACCAATTGGTGTCCAAACAAATCAAAATCTACCCAATGATCACTGCTTCTCCCTTCCTTGCAGTTTAATATTTCACCGTAAAAAGTACGGCATTCGGCCAAATTGTGAACGGGAATGGCAATATGGAAAGGGGTTAACTCTTGCATGGTAAAATAGATATAGTACAATTGTAAGTGGCAGCTAACTGCGGCTTAAAAATAAACATTTTTGGGCAAGCGATTACCCAACAGACCAGATTTAACGTGCTAGGTCTTTAGGAAATCTACAATGCTGAGGTAAAGGTCTTCTTGTTGTAAGGAGTGTCCTAGTCCAGTGGTTTTAATAAGCTGGCTGTTTTTCCATTTTTCGTGTAATCGGGCGGAGGCACTAAAAGGGGTTATAGTGTCCCACTCATCGTGAATAATTAGGCCAGGTTTGGAAATGGCGGTGGCAAATGTTGGGGTGGAAATCTCTGTTATCCTGTAGTTGAAATTTTCCAGTATATGTTGGTCCAGTCCTTTTAATACTTTGTTATTGAACCGTAGTAGTTTTTGGTAATGATCCATTAGCTCGGACAGTTCGGCAGGAGCTCCCAGGGCCACTATTTTTTCTATGGAAGAGTTTGGATATTGGTATTGGTTGTGAATAGTGGCAAGTCCCCCCATGGAATGTCCTATAATGTATTTAGGGCCATACATACCAATAAGATATTGGGCCTGTTCCGCATAAGTGACCACATTTAGGCTAGTGCCATCAGAATAACCGTGACCAGGGGCGTCAAAGGCTATAATGTTATATTCCCGTTCCTGTAGTTTTTCAATGAGGTTTCTCCATCTAAACGTATTGCTTTCCCAGCCGTGCAACAACAATACGGTTTCTCCAGGGCCTGGCCAATGATAGGTTTGTAGTGCCAACCCATTAATAATGGGCTTTTGGGCCATATGCTTTTTTAGAAAGGCCTCTTGGCTAGGTAGTACCCTTCCTTTTCTTGGGGTACTGAAAAGTCCAAAAGCCTTTTTTCCAGCCTCCTTTTCCGAAAAAATAGCGGTGGAATTAAAATAGGCACCATAGGATAGTGCTAAAGCATGGTATATAAGTTTTTGCATTGCATGTCCAAGCTATTCCCAGCCCACCATAAAATATTTTATTTTGGCGGCATCAGGAATCTGTACGGCTTCAATATTTGTGTTGTTTCCATATTGTAAACTGCTGGGGAGTTCAGTTTTGGCAATGGTAAAGTATGCGTCAGAATCCTTTAAAAAGATAACCACATTGTTCAGGGCGGTACTAATCTTCTTAATCGTATGCTTCTCCTTAATATCCTTAAAGGTACTATTGAGACCAACCCCTTCTTCGGTAACGAATCTAGGGTCATAGATGCGTATAATCTCAACTGTAGGAATACTATCAGTGTTGGGGGTAAGGGTCAGTAATTGTTGGCCTCCTTTTTCAAAGACATCAATTTTAGTAGTGCGGATCCCAATTCTGGTTTGTACGGAATCTTTTACTATGGAGTCTGTGGCAAAAACGGCATCCAGTTCATCAATCGTATTGGATCGCTGCAGTTTGCCTACTTGGTCCTTGGTAATTAGAAAATCGGTATTGGTGTTGCAGTTAATGAACAATAGGGACGATAGCGCCACGGCAAAAATTGATTTTTTTATCATTTTAATGGTAATGGTAATCTTTGAAAAATTGAGTTTATGTTTTTTATAAGAGGCAAAGGAACGAATATTATCGCATAACTTTCTTTAATATTCCCAAAACTCCCCGGATAAATGTAGCGCTGGTAAGCACCTTGATCACCGGATCTTGCCGCGTACTGGTTCTTCTGGTTTTTCGAGTAGACCTGCTACTGGAGCTTTGTTCTTCTTTTTCTGCTAGTTTTTCTGCCCGTTCTATCTTATCGTTTAATATTTCATAGGCGCTTTCACGGTCTATGACCTCATTGTATTTTTTTTCCAATTTTGAGCTACTGATCAGTTCCTTAAGTTCACTCGGGGTAAGTACATCCATTCTGCTCATGGGGGCCCGTAACATGGTAGCGGCAAGGGGGGTGGGTCTTCCTTTTTCGTCCAAGGCCGAGATTAGGGCTTCCCCTATCCCTAGTGCCGTTAGCACTTCCTTGGTGTCATAATAGTCGGAAATAGGATAGTTTTCAGCTGTGAGCTTTATGGCTTTCCTGTCCTTGGCGGTAAAGGCACGTAAGGCATGTTGTACCTTAAGTCCCAATTGGGACAATACGGCATCGGGTACGTCCGTAGGATTCTGGGTCACAAAATAAAGTCCCACGCCTTTGGAGCGAATTAACTTTACTATGTTTTCTATTTGGTTTAATAGAGCCTTGGAAGCTTCCTTAAAGATGAGGTGGGCTTCATCTATGAACAGCACCAGCTCTGGTCTGCCCGTATCGCCCTGCTCCGGAAAAGTGGCATAAATTTCGGCCAATAGGCTTAGCATAAAGGTTGAAAACAATTTGGGGCGGTCCTGAATATCGGTCAGGCGAATAATGTTGATATACCCTCTTCCATCCTCATCAATTCTGGTAAGGTCTTCAACGTCAAAGGATTTTTCACCAAAGAACAGATCGGCGCCCTGCTGTTCCAATTCTATTATTTTTCGCAATATGGTTCCTGTAGAGCTTGTGGAGATCCGGCCATAGGCCTCCTTAAATTCCTCTTTGCCCTCTTCCGTGGCATATTGCAGAATTTTTTTAAAATCCTTTAAGTCTAGCAGTGGCAGCTTATGGTCATCACAATATTTAAAAACTACGGCTACAATACCCTCTTGGGTTTCGGAGAGGTCCAGGATACGGGATAATAGGACCGGGCCAAATTCCGATACCGTGGCCCGTAATTTTACACCATCCTGTTCGGAGAGGGAAAGAATTTCCACGGGAAAGGCTTTAGGAGTAAATGGAAGGTTACCTATTTTGGCATGACGTTCATCAATTTTTGCATGTCCGGGACTGGGTTGTGCCAGACCACTAAGATCCCCTTTAAGGTCCATTAATAATACGGGAATTCCTTTGTCCGAAAGATTTTCCGCAATTACCTGAAGGGTCTTGGTCTTTCCGGTACCGGTGGCCCCGGCAATTAGGCCATGCCGGTTAAGTGTTTTTAAAGGTATCTTAACGTGTGCATCTTTTATGGTTTCCCCGTTCAGCATGGCAGATCCCATAGTGATAAAGTCTCCTTTTGTGGTATATCCTTCCTCTATATGTGCAAAGAATTTGTCCTTGATGTCCATTGAGCTAATTTTTGATAAAAATAGGCTAATTTTAGTCAACAGAAAAGTTGGTTTTTAGTATTGCCAATAGCACTAGGATTCTGGAGTGTACTTTAGGTTGGGCCATACAGCATAAGCAGCCTCTTTGGAAATGGCATCAAAATTGATTTACTTCCAATCAGATCCAAAAAAATGATTTATTATTGGATTTGGATTTTTATGCCTATTTTCAAGATTTTTTGAAGACCTCAAATCAAATTAATTTATTACTACATGACTGTAGATTTTAGAAGAATATGTTTTTGTTTTATTGTCTTATGTCTTTCCATTCCCAGTTCTTGGTCTCAAAAGGCCTATCCCAAATTTAATTTTGTAAATATTAAGGAGGGGATGTCCAAGGTAGGGGTGTATTCCATCTTACAGGATCACTATGGTTTTATTTGGATCGGGACCAATGGCTCAGGACTTTACCGATATGACGGTATAGATTATAAGTCCTATAAACATATAATAAACGATTCCACTTCTATAAGCAGTAGTCAGATTAATTGTTCCTATTTGGACAGTAAAAATAGGCTATGGGTAGGTACGGAGGTAGGCTTAAACCTTTATGACCGGGAAAAGGACCAGTTTAAACGTATAGCTGTGTTGTCTGCTGTGGAGGATAATGCTCCAATAATGCCTATAAGTGCTCTAAATGAGGATAGTGAAGGCAACCTGCTTATTGGCTCTTTCAGGTTGGGAATGTTTAAAATGGACCTCAACAATTTTGAGGTAGAAAAAGTAGAGGTCCGTGAAGCGGATAATGCAGACCCCTTGATGGTAAGGACTATTCAGACCGATTCTAAGGGCAAAATTTATGCCGGTACCAATAGGGGACTATATGTTGTTGATGGGGAAACTGGAGTGTTAAAACGATTTGCATTTTGGGACAAAGGGGAACTACAGTCCATTGACGTTGCCATAAGGTCTTTATTGGTGGATAATGCCGATAATATATGGGTTGGGGCCTTTGGCAATGGGTTGTATAAGGTGAAAATTGGTGATTCCTCGGTAGAGGAACCCTTTACAATGGATCATTACACTTTTTCCAAGCATCCCTTTTTTACCTTAATGCCCCTTCCGGATGGAACGCTAATGTGTGGTACGGAAAACGATGGCTTGTATCATATTGATGACAACGGTACGGTATTGAACCACTATTTAACCAATAAAAAAGACGAAAAGAGCCTATTGTCCAATTCCATATGGACCTTGTATTTGGATAATGATCAAAAAATATGGCTTGGCTATTACAACAAAGGAGTAGCGGTATATGATAAGTTGTACGACAAGTTTAAGGATATAGAAAGTCTTTATAACAATCCCAAGTCATTGCAAATCAGTTCGGTTACTTCAATCGTTAAGGATGCTACTGGAAAGCTTTGGATAGCCATGGATGGTGGTGGGATAGATATTCTTGATATGGACAGGGAAGATTATATCCATATAAACAGGGCCAGTAATAAGGATTATAGCGGACTAACAAGCGATTATATACAATCTCTCTTTATAGATAGTAAAGAGAATATTTGGGCAGGAAGCTGGGATGGGGGCATCTATTTCTTAAAAAAGGATTCCCATAAGTTTGTCAACTATAATACCAATAACACACAGGGCGGTCTGCGGTCCAACACCGTGATGAGTTTTGATGAGGATAAAGAGGGAACTATTTGGATAGGGACCTATCATAGTGGCCTACATTCGTTTAACCCCAAAACAAATCGGTTTACCCATTATGATTCCCCAGCATTTTTGGACCATGGGATTACCGGTAGTAGCGCCTATAAGGTCCTGGTAGATTTTCAAGATAATTTATGGATGGGGACTACAGAAGGACTTTTTAAGATAGTAAAGGGAGAGAACCAGGAATTGTCTGTGGTTTCCATGGTAGATAGAATGTCCCGGGAATCTATCAACAATTCTGCATCCAATTATATCCTGTCTCTTTATGAAAGTACGGATCATAGCCTTTGGATAGGAACCAAAGGAGCGGGCCTATGTAATTATAGGCCTGAAACGGATACTTTTATTTGGTACGATACGTTAAAAGGCTTGGAAGAGGAAAATGTATGTAGTGTCATCCAAAGTCTGGACGGCAATATATGGGTAGGGGGCAATGCGGGAATCTCCAAACTGGATGTAGAAAAGGGGGTGTTTACCAATTACACCAAGGATGACGGACTACTTTCAAACGATTTTAATATTAATGCCGCTTTTAGGGATGTCAATGGGAGTATATATTTTGGGAGCTATCAGGGAGTAAATTATTTTGATCCTTCCCGGATAATCACGAATACGAATGAAACCTCCGTGTATTTGTCAGACTTTAGATTGTTTAATGAAAAGGTATTGCCTACGCAAGAGGGGTCTCCTTTGAAAAAGGTAATCTCCGAAACCGACAGTATCGTCTTGAATCACCATCAATCGGTTTTTACCATTGAGTACTCAGGGATTAATTTTACCCGTCCAGAAAAAAATGAATATGCTTATTTTTTGGAGGGATATGAGGAATCATGGAACTATGTTGGCAAAAAGAGAAGCGCCACCTATACCAATCTAGATCCTGGTCATTATACTTTTAAGTTAAAGGCGGCCAATAATGACGGTGTCTGGAACGAATCACCTTTAACTTTGTCCATAACCGTATTGTCGCCATGGTGGAAAACCAATTGGGCATTGATATCTTACATTATCATTTTTCTATTAGGGGTATATCTTCTTAATAAAATGACCCAGTCCAGAATACGCGAAAAGCAAGTTATCCATACGGAGCGGGAAAAAAGGTTGCAGGAGAAAGAGCTGGACGAGAAAAAGTTTCAATTTTTCACCAATATATCACATGAATTTAGAACACCCCTGACCTTGATCATTAATCCCCTACGGGATATTCTACAGGACAAGAGTTTAAATTTGCCACCACGAATAAGGGATAAGCACAATACCATATATAAAAATACGGATCGACTATATAGGTTGGTAAACGAACTGTTGGATTTTAGAAAATTAGAATTGAACAAGGTAGGGGTAAGGGCCAATGTGCTTAACCTACATAACCTGGCCAAGGAAGTTGTTGGGCACTTTAGGGAGGAGGCTATTGAAAGAAACATTCACCTTACCTTGGATTCTGACAACGAAAACCTTGCCCTTTGGGCAGATGAAAGTATGTTGGAAAAAATTATCTTCAATATTCTTTCCAATGCTTTTAAGGTTACACCTGATGGAGGTGCCATCACTATAGAGTTGTTATCAAAGGATGAATTTTACTCCTTGCCTTTGGTTGATAAAAACAATCCAACAAAGGGAATTGAGATCATTATATCGGACACGGGACCTGGTCTGGAACAGGAGGAGGCCGAACGCATTTTTGAACGGTTCTATCAGGTAGAAAACTTGAACAAGACTTATTATGGCGGTACAGGCATTGGTTTGGAAGTGGTTCAAAGTTTTGTAGATCTGCACAAAGGGAAAATAGAGGTTAGCAGTGAGGTGGGGAGTGGTACTACTTTCAGGATTGTCCTACCTAATGGAAAAGAACACTTTAAAACCAATGAGATTTTAAAAGACGTTAAGGAGCCCGATAGCAAGAAAGCGCAAGAAAGTACTATTGATGACAATTTGGGGCAGGAAACGGAAATTGAATTGAATGAGGC
Organism: Arenibacter sp.; assembly: GCA_041582955.1. Classification (GTDB taxonomy): domain Bacteria; phylum Bacteroidota; class Bacteroidia; order Flavobacteriales; family Flavobacteriaceae; genus Arenibacter. The sequence goes on along the minus strand of JBFHGV010000036.1, from coordinate 916 downwards.
CAATAGCGCCTACACCCTGCTAATTGTTGAAGATAATGGGGAACTTAGAAACTATTTAAAGAACGAACTAAGAAATCAGTATAAGGTACTATTGGCAAAAAATGGGAAAGAAGGTCTGGAGCTGGCCAAGTCGGCTCTCCCGGACATTATAATTACCGATGTTATTATGCCCGAAATGGATGGTTTTGAATTTTGTAAACAAATTAAGGAGGATATAAGAACCAGTCATATACCGCTGCTTATGCTTACGGCCAAGGCAAGAATAGATGATAGGATGGAAGGAATAGGATTGGGAGCGGATGCCTACATGGTAAAACCTTTTGATTTGAGACTGTTGCGACTGCGATTATCCCAACTGATAACCAGTAGACAGTTAATTTTTAATAAATATTTCAGTGTAATTAGTGATGTGCCGGTTAACAAGAACACTACTTCCCTTGACAAGGATTTTATTGAAAAGGTACTGAACTATATCAATAAAAATATTGATGACCCAGACTTAAGTGTAGAAGCTTTGGCATCACATTTAAATTTGAGCAGGAGTCAGTTTTACAGAAAAATAAAGGCATTGACCAATCAGACGGCCAACGAATTCTTACGCAATATCAGAATAGAAAGGGCCAAACAAATTATTGAAAATGGAAACACCAATATAAGTGAGGTTTGTTACAAGGTTGGATTCTCCACTCCTTCATATTTTACAAAATGCTTTAAAGAACATTTTGGAATTCTGCCAACAGAGGTCGATTCCGCTAAGCCCTAGTTGCTAATAGTACATGCTTTTTTTAGGGATGTACTAATAAGAGGAATACTGTTTTTTGAGTGACCTTCTGTGGGGATATTGAATTGAAAAGTGTTTCTAGACCATAATCCTGCTTTTTGGATAGTCTCAAATTGGCTGTTTGGTTCTACAATG
>JBFHGV010000035.1:0-12310 GCA_041582955.1 Arenibacter sp. | reverse complement strand
TGACCAGCACGTAATAGGGAGCGAGGATGTTATTAGTGAGATCAGTGGCTCATCGGGGGTAAAAATGCTGGGACCCTATGCCTATACCGCCCCGGTATATTGGTTTACCGATACCCAATTTGGTGGCGCCTATGGTTTTAATACGGAAACAGGGCCAGGAGCCCAGGTGCCACAGTTGGAGAGTTTGAAAAAAATGATACCCGAGGAGCAGTTATGGCCCATGGGGCAATCCTGGGATTACCACTGCGGCAGGTATGAATTTTCGGATTTAAGTAGGTTTACAACGGCCATTGAACACCGCTACGGGGCACCGGACTCCTTGGTAGAATTTGATAAAAAGGCCCAAGCTATGAACTATGAGCTTATGCGACCTATGTTCGAAGCCTTTCAGGTGCACAAAAAGAAAGCTACAGGAATAGTACAATGGATGCTGAATGCCGCCTGGCCAAAAATGTATTGGCAATTGTACGATTATTACCTTAATCCTACAGCGGCCCTTTACGCTACACAAAAGGCATGTTCTCCCTTGAACCTTATATACAACTATGGGGACAATCAAATATATGCCGTAAACGATCATTTGTACCCCATAAAGGATCTTATGGCGCGTATTCGGGTTTCTTCCATAGAATCGGAGATCCTTCTAGACGAACAGGTTTCCTTAAATATGGAACCGGATTCATCCAATGCCATTTATGGGTTGAAGGAATTGGACGGACTCTCCACTACCTATTTTGTAGACCTTAGATTGTACAATAAGGAACAGGAAGAAATTGGCAATAATTTTTATTGGTTATCTACAAAAGAGGAGGTATTGGATTATGAGGCTGATTTGGGTCCCTTTGCTTTCCATACCCCCAGTAAGGAGTACGCGGATTTTAATCAGTTGAACACCTTGCCCATAGTTGAGTTGGAGGAGCAGCATAGCTTTGACCGGGATGGGAGTAATCAACGATTGGAAGTAGTCCTTAAAAATAATACCGAACATATTGCCTTTTTGGTCAACCTAAAAGTGCAGGAGAAAAAGAATGGCGAATTGATACTTCCCATTTTCTGGGATGATAATTTTTTATCCCTGCTTCCTGGTGAGGAACGTAAGCTTACCGCCACTTTTAGATATGAAGGTGAGGCGCAGTTAAATATAGAAGGCTGGAACCTGGGGTAGGCTGTGACCCAATAATATTTTGTAAGAACAGAATACAATTTAGTACCGTATGAAAAAATTAGCAATTAATGGGGGGGCTGCCAGTAGGGATACTTCCAAAAATCCATGGCCACAATGGCCCGTTTGGGGGAAAGAGGAAGAAATTGCCCTGATCCAAGTATTAAACAGTGGGGTTTGGTCTTATAACGGTCCTAAGGAAACCGAATTTAATAGGTTATTTGCAGAGTTTACTGGGGTGAAACATGCCATTTGTACGGTAAACGGTACCATAACCCTGCAAATAGCTTTGGAAGCTTTGGGAGTTGGTGTTGGCGATGAGGTCATTGTACCGGGTCTTACTTGGCAAGCTACGGCCGCAACGGTAATAGACGTCAATGCCGTTCCGGTATTGGTAGATGTTTGTGAGGATACTTGGTGTATAGATCCCAAAGAGGTAGAAAAGGCCATAACCCCCAGAACAAAAGCAATTATCCCGGTACATTTATACGGGGCCTTTGCGGATATGGACGCTATTATGGACATAGCCAAAAAACACAATCTTTATGTTATTGAGGATTGCGCCCATAAGCACGGCGGGGAATGGAACGGTAAAAAAGCGGGCAGCATTGGGGATATAGGTAGTTTTAGCTATCAATTGTCCAAACATTTGACCGCTGGGGAAGGCGGATCTGTAACGACCAACAGTTCTGAATTGGCTGAAAAACTGGACGCCCTTAGAAACTGCGGAAGAAGGCCCGAGCCCGACGACATGGAAGAGGTAGACAAAGGGGCTGGCGATTATGGGGATGATGACGGTAATTTTATTCAGTCAGGGAACCTTAGAATCACCGAATTCCAGGCGGCCATCTTAATTGAAGGCCTTAAACGCCTGCCAGCACAGAACAACACTAGGGATGCCAATGGGGAGTATTTAAATGACCTCCTCAGCGAAATTCCAGGAGTGTCACCCATAAAACGCGATAAAAGGGAAACCAAAAAAGCATACTTTAATTTTGCCTTTAGATATCATCAAGAGGAATTTAAAGGGCTGCCGATAGAAAAATTTAGAAGTGCCCTAGAGGCAGAATTGGGCATTGTGGTAGATGCCAGCTACGAGCCTTTAAACAACTGTTCCCTATATGTGCCGCACACCAAACCCGCTAGACATAAATTAAACGATGCCTATTGGAAGGCCATTGACCCCAAAAGATTTTCATTGCCTGTCTGTGAGAGAATTTTTAAGGAAGAGTCGGTTTGTGTGCACCATAAGGTACTAATGGGATCCAAGGCAGATATGGACCTGCTTGCCCAAGCCATTATAAAGATTTATACCCATGCGGCAGAGTTAATGGATTAAGGATATCTCCATATGGCTATCTTTATGGTTATTACAAAGGATAAATTAATAATATGAAAACAGTCATAGGTCTATTTTTAATACTGCTGTGCCCTAGCCTTGCTTTGGCCCAAAATCCCTTGGGCGTTCCAGAAGCCTATCCTATGCCTAAAAACGGGATTTGTGCCCATAGGGGCGCTAATGAGACCCACCCGGAGAATACACTGGCAGCATTTAGGGAAGCTATTCAAATGGGGGCCCAGATGATAGAATTGGATGTTCAGATGACCAAGGACAATGAATTGGTCATCATGCACGACGAAACGGTAAATAGAACCACCAATGGTAGGGGACGGGTAAGTGATCTAACCCTAGCTGAAATAAAAGAATTGGATGCCGGTAAATGGAAATCCAGAAAATTTAAAGGGGAAAAGGTACCTACCTTAAAGGAGGCCCTTAAGATAATGCCTGTAAATATTTGGCTTAATATTCACCTAAAGGGAAATGAAGAATTGGGAGCGGCAACGGCCAAAGCTGTGATTCAGGCAGATAGGGTGCATCAAGGGGTGATTGCCTGTGAAGAAGAGGCGGCCAAAGGGGTAAGAAAAATAAGTCCCCACATCATGATCTGCAATATGGAGCGGTTATCCAGTAGGGCCGATTATGTAAACAGTACCATAGAAAAAGGTTTTCCTTTTCTTCAGATTAAGAGCAGTAGAGATGGCTTACACCTCCCAGAAGACGTAAATAAGCTGAAAGAGCATGGGGTGCGTGTAAATTATTTTCATGCCGAAGAGGTAGGCCAAGTGAAGATCTTATTGGAAGCAGGGGTAGATTTTATATTAACAGATCATTTGCAAAAAATGCTCAAGGCCTATGATAATTTGGGCCAGGATAAGAAATAAACATTATAGGAATGTGTTATGGCCCTTGATGGGATATTTAATTCAATAGTATGGAAAAAGTAAAAATAGCCCTCATAGGTGCAGGATTTATTGCTGATTATCATGCCCGTGGACTTCAGACAATACCTGAGGTAGACATAGTGGCCGTGGTATCCAAGAATCTGGAAAATGCAGAGAAATTTGCTTTAAAATATAATATCAAGGAGGCGCTGAACGATATTCAACCACTTGTGGCCAATCCAGACCTAGACGCTGTGATCATAAGTACTCCCAATCAGTTTCATGTTCCTTATGCAATAGCCTTTCTACAACATGGCAAGGATGTTTTCCTGGAAAAGCCCATGGGAATGAATGCCCAAGAGGGCCAACAAATGGCAGAGGTGGCCAATTCTGCCCAACAATTGGTGATGGTAGGGCATATGTGGCGTTTTGATACGGATACCCGCTACATTAAGGAAACCGTAGCTTCAGGTAAGCTGGGAAGAATATTCAAGACCAAGGGATACGGTATACATGAAAATTGGGGGCCCAGTGGATGGTTCACTAAAAAGGAATTGGCAGGGGGCGGTGCCTTGGCCGATATGGGCGTTCATGCCATTGATGCAGTACGTTATATTTTGGGTGACCCAAAACCAATGAAGGTATATGCCAGAATTTCAACCGAATTTGGGGATTATGACGTGGACGATACGGCTGTCCTAATCATCACATGGGACAATGGCACAGAAAGCATTATAGAAAGTGGATGGTGGCACCCGCATATGGACGGACCCGAAGCCAGTACCAGCCTCTTCGGTACCAAGGGATATGCCAATTTGTTTCCAACATTTTTAAAAATGAAAGAGGGCGAAGGCACGGTAACAACAGTGCCCGAACTTCCAAAAAGGGAGGATCATTGCGACCAAATAATATATACCCGACAAATGGAACATTTTGTAGACTGTATAAAATCCAGGCAACAGCCTTTTCCTGGCCTGGAAGAAGGGCAAATGGTTTTGGATATTGTGGACGCCGCCTATCAGTCGGCAAAAACTGGAGAGGTGGTAAATTTAGAATAAGGGGCCTACATCAAAAAAAAGAAGCAGATGCCTAACTTTCCCACCACTATTAAAAATATCATATTTGATCTAGATGGCACCTTGTGGGACCCAATGGAAATGAGTGTCAAGGCTTGGCACAAAGCCTTAAATAGGTTCAATTGTATCAAGGACCCAATTCCCAAGGAAGCTATACAGGGCATTATGGGCATGCAGCACAACCTGGTAGGAAAGAAACTGTTCCCATATCTTTCCAAGGAACAGCAGGATGAGGTCATGAACAGTTGCTATGTACAGGAGGTAAATGATATTAAGGCGTCCGGTGGCGTTTTGTACCATGGATTGGAAGAAACCTTGAAGATATTGGTGCGCAAGTACAATCTGTATATAGTCAGTAATTGCCAAGCTGGTTATATCGAGGCCTTTTATGGATACCATGGTTTGGGCACCTATTTTAAAGATTTTGAATGTTCGGGAAATACGGGTAAATCCAAGACCGAAAATGTAAAAATGGTCATTGAAAGAAATACACTTTCCAAACCCATCTATATTGGGGATACCATGGGAGATTATATTGCTGCTATGGGAAACAATATACCCTTTATTTTTGCTGAATACGGCTTTGGTGAAGTGCCCAAAGCGGAATACACCATTCATACGATAGAAGATTTAAAGGGTTTACTTTAATCCTGCCCTGTGGAAGGCATGGTCACTGTGATGAATCCCCTTATTGGACGGAGGAGTTGCATATGCAACGGTTTTATAAAAGTTTCATCGGTCTTTTTAATAGCTAAGAAGTAAAATGCCCAATTAATGCTTTGGCTTAGCTACTAATGTGATTTCTCACATGCGATCCAATTGGCTGGCTTACTCCCTTCTACAGCGTCCCTTTGGAAGGGTGCCAGAAAGCTGCATATATTACTGGGATTATTGCTCAGCTTGCCAAGAAGATTAATTTGGATATTTCTTAAATTCTGACGATGTTTTAGTGGGATAAATGTTTCGATTTGATATAATAGAAACTATAATTATTTTTTGTTTTAAGTATGGATATTATTTTTCGACTAAGCCATATTATCACATCAAGAAAATATCGGAAAAATGGAGGATAACATCAATAATAATTTGAGGAAGACAAAATTCTCAGTGCTGGATTTGGTTCCAGTGGCTGAGGGATCCACACCACGGCAATCCATTAAAAAAAGTGTGGAACTGGCGCAACATACGGAAAGCTTGGGCTTTGAACGATTTTGGATTTCCGAACATCACAATATGGAGAGTTTGGTGAGCTCGGCAACGCCCATTTTAATTGGTCATGTAGCGGAGGCAACAAAGACTATCCGGGTAGGTTCCGGGGGTATTATGTTGCCCAACCACGCTCCATTGATCGTAGCGGAACAATTTGGGACATTGGAGACTCTTTATCCGGGAAGGATAGATCTAGGTTTGGGCAGGGCTCCTGGTACAGATCAACAAACGGCACAGGCGCTGAGAAGAAACCGTTCCGAAACAGTGCACGATTTTCCCAAGGAAATAGGGGAATTACAAACCTATTTTGCCAAGGAAAACAAGCATTCGGCAGTACGGGCCATCCCTGGGGAAGGCTTGGATATTCCGTTGTATTTGCTGGGCTCCAGTACCTTTAGTGCCCAATTGGCAGGTTTAAAAGGATTGCCCTATGCCTTTGCCAGTCATTTTGCACCTACCCACCTACATGATGCGCTTCGACTTTATCACCAGAATTTTGAACCTTCCAGGCAAAGAAATAATCCCTATACCATTGCCTGTGTAAACATAATTGCCGCAGAGACCGATGAAAAGGCCAGACATTTGGAAACCAGTCTACAGCAATTGGCCTTGGGAATTATTAGGAATACCAGAAAACCGCTGCCACCACCAGTGAAAAGTATGGACGGACTATGGCACGAAATGGAAAAGGTCCAGATACAAAAGATGATGTACTACAGTTTTGTAGGATCTAAGGAGACGGTAGAAAAAGAACTTTTAGCCTTTTTGGAAGCCACCCAAGTCAATGAAATAATGGTGGTATCCCATATATATGATCATGAAGACCGACTCAAATCCTACGAAATTGTGGGCAGTTTGTTTAACGGTGCTAACTGTGCCAATTAGTTTTTATAGGCTTAAATGAAACCTATTTCTGGAAATCTAGAATCCCAATGCAATTTTTAGTTAATTTGTGTATAATAATATGTGTTTAAAATGTGGAGAAGGATAGGGGTATTATTATGCTTCTGCCAACTATTGGTTGGCTGTAAAGGGGTGACACAAAATCAAGATAAAGTGATCAAGGTCAAAGAAATTATTGGGAATGGAACGGTAAGTATTGGGGAAGTGTCCCAATTATTGGAAGAACAGATAGCCCTACAGTCCATAGATATAAGGAATTGGGAGAATTTTCCATATCGCCCCAATGTTAGTTTTAGGGTGGCACATTGCAACAACCAGCTTTGGTTAAAATACTATGTAGACGAAAAGCATATCTTGGCCTTGACAGCAGATACCAATGGGGCGGTACATAAAGACAGTTGTGTGGAGTTCTTTTTTGATCCCCTTGGGGACGGTAATTATTATAATTTTGAATTTAATTGCATTGGGACCGCCCACTTGGCCTTTGGCCCTGGAAGAAACCATCGGCAATATGTGGCTCCAAAAACAATAGAGGGGTTAATTGGGATTGAAAGCTCTTTGGGAACCCAGACTTTTGCCGAAAAAACAGGGAAGCACAGATGGGAGATGACCATTGTGATTCCCGCGGAGCTTCTTGTCCATAATCCGAACATTCAATTAAAGGGACTGCATGCCAAAGGCAATTTTTACAAATGCGGGGACGCCACTTCAGAGCCCCATTATATAAGTTGGAACCCCGTTAAAACGGAAAATCCCGACTTTCACAGGCCGGAGTTTTTTGGAGAGTTGGTTTTTGAATAAGGTCTAAATTATAATAACCCATTGCTTCATTGGAGCAATTAACGTACTCTTTGCACATAGTGGTAATCACTACTTTTGCTTTCCCATGGCCAAAGGTGCTTTGGGTTTGTACTTTTTTTACCTAACTTAAGTTTGTTTAAAATAGAGTCCTTAAGTTGCGGGCTCAACTCTTAAATAGTATTTGGATGAAAAAACTCCTCGTTAAAAATATGGTATGCAATAGGTGTAAAACCCTTTTGGAACAGGAATTTGCCAAGGCGGGTATAAGCATACACACTATAGAACTAGGGGAGATTGTCTATAAGGACGAGGGAGATATTGATGAAGCCGCAATAGAAAAAATACTTAATAGCAACGGTTTTGAATGGGTTAGGGATACGACCGAAATGATTATTGAAAATATTAAAATTGAACTGATCAATACCATCAATAACGATACACTGGCAGAGGTGGACAATATTTCCAAGTATTTGTCCAAAAGGTTGAACAAGGAGTATTCCATATTGAGTAAAATGTTTAGTAAAAAGGAGGGTATTACTATAGAAAAGTACTTTATATACCTAAAAATAGAAAAAGCCAAAGAGCTTATTCAAATGGACAATTTGAATTTTTCTGAAATCGGGTATAGGCTCAATTATAAGAACAGTAGCCATTTGTCGTCGCAATTTAAATCGGTTACCGGAATGGCTATGGGCGAGTATAAAAAGCTTCAACGTTGGAATAGAAAACCACTGGACAAAATTATGTAAGGAATAACCATAATTGTAAAAAGTATTCCCCAACTATATGGTTAATTTTACTAAAGATAAAATTAGTTGTAGATGGAACACACTTATAAAATTCACGGAATGACCTGTAACGGTTGCCGTGCCCATGTAGAGAAGACACTAAATGAAGTGGAAGGGGTTATAAAGGCATCTGTAGATCTGGAGAAGTCCGAAGCTATAGTGGAATCCAACAAGCATATTCCTATTACAATATTCAAAAAGGCCCTAGAAGATGATGGCGGCGCATATGGAATTTCTACACCTGGAGATGGGCACCAACATCATCGCCCTAAAAAACAAAAGCCGGAAGGTACTGGAAGCGGTACTTTTTATTGTCCCATGCATTGTGAAGGGGATAAAACCTATGACCAACCCGGTGACTGCCCGGTCTGTGGAATGGACCTGGTGGAGGAAGTAAAAATGAACACCCATAGTGGTACGCAATATACCTGTCCCATGCATCCAGAAATTGTGGAAGATGAGCCAGGGGATTGTCCCATCTGCGGTATGGAACTAGTTCCCATGGAGGCCAATGTTTCGGCAGAACAAAAGAGCTATGATAGATTGCTGAGGAAATTTTGGATCTCCCTGGCTTTTACCCTTCCCATTTTTATTATTGCCATGTCCGAAATGATTCCCAATAATCCACTTTATGATTTGTGGGATATAAAATATTGGAATTGGATTCAGTTAGGGCTTTCCATACCGGTAGTTTTTTATGCTACTTGGATGTTTTTTGAAAGGGCCTATCGTTCTGTAAGGACATGGAATCTAAATATGTTTACCCTCATTGGGATAGGCTCAGGTATTGCCTGGTTATTTAGTGTTTTTGGAATGCTTTTTCCAGATGTTTTTCCACCTCAGTTCAAGACCCATACGGGAACGGTACACGTGTATTTTGAGGCAGCTACGGTTATTCTGACTTTGGTGTTACTAGGTCAATTGTTAGAGGCCAGGGCACACAGTAAAACCAATAATGCCGTTAAGGAGCTGCTAAAACTGGCCCCAAACAAGGCCATAAGAGTGGTTGATGGAAAGGAAGAGGTGATCGCAATAGATAAAATTGAAATAGGGGATCTGCTGCGGGTTAAGCCGGGGGACAAAATCCCGGTAGATGGGGAAATCCATGAGGGGAAGACCTCTGTAGATGAATCCATGATCAGTGGAGAGCCCATACCTGTAGACAAGGAAGAAGGGGACCAGGTTAGTTCCGGTACCATCAATGGCAACCAATCCTTTTTAATGAAGGCCCAAAAGGTTGGCTCGGACACATTATTGGCGCAGATTATAGAGATGGTAAACAAGGCCAGTCGTAGTCAGGCGCCCATTCAGAAATTGGCCGATAGGATTTCTGGTTATTTTGTGCCAATAGTGGTACTTATTTCTGTGCTTACTTTTGTGGTATGGGCTGTATTTGGCCCGGAACCTAGATATGTTTATGCCTTGGTAAACGCCATAGCCGTATTAATTATCGCCTGCCCCTGTGCCCTGGGGTTAGCTACTCCTATGTCGGTCATGGTAGGCGTGGGCAAGGGTGCCCAATCCGGGGTACTCATTAAAAACGCGGAAGCTTTGGAGAGAATGAAACGTGTAAACACCTTGGTAATAGACAAGACAGGAACCATTACTGCAGGGAAACCTTCGGTAGAAAAGGTTGGGGCTGTATCCCCTGAATATACAGATAAGGAAGTTCTCCAATATATTGTATCCCTTAATCAACTTAGTGAACATCCACTGGCCCAGGCAGCAGTGAAATATGGCAAGGAACAGCAGGTAGAGGCTATAAAGACCAAGGACTTTAAGTCGGTTACCGGAAAAGGGGTTGTGGGCATTGTAAAAAATAAGGAGGTGGCATTGGGCAATAAAGCCATGATGAAAGAAGCCAATGCCAGCATATCTGAGGAATTGGAAAAAGAGGTGGCCAAGCAGCAGCGCCTTGGAAAAACGGTATCCATGATTTCCATAGATGGCACGGCTGTGGGCTATATGGTGATAAGCGACAAGATTAAGGAAAGTAGTAAAAATGCCATAGGGGCATTGCAATCCTTAGGAATATCTGTAATTATGCTTACCGGCGACAATAAGGAAACTGCCAAAGCGGTTGCCGAGGAGGTAAATCTTGCCGACTACAAGGCCAATATGCTACCCGAAGATAAATTGAAAGAGGTGGAAAGGCTGCAAGAAGAGGGAAGAATTGTTGCTGTGGCCGGAGATGGAATTAACGATGCCCCGGCATTGGCAAAAAGTGATGTGGGAATCGCAATGGGAACGGGTACCGATGTGGCAATTGAAAGCGCCTCCATTACATTGGTGAAAGGAGACCTGCAGGGAATAGTGAAGGCCCGTAACCTGAGTGATAAAGTGATGGGAAATATTAAGCAAAATTTATTCTTTGCCCTTATATATAATGCCCTTGGTGTACCTATTGCGGCTGGGGTACTGTATCCATTTTTTGGATTGTTGTTGTCTCCAATGATCGCAGCACTGGCTATGAGTTTTAGTTCGGTTTCGGTCATCGGTAATGCCCTTAGATTAAGAAAGGCCAGTATTTAGGACTCTGTATAGGGCATAATAAAGAGTCCGGGCACGGATTATTATCAAGGCGTCAACAACTAGATTACCTTTTTTTAATCTTTAGATAAACATGATATAACCCAAAAAAGTTTGTTTACACTCCAAAAAGTGGGAATATTGGTCAAAAATATTTACCTTTTATAAAAATTTACCGACCAAGCCAACCAATTTTTGAAACTAGGAAAAAGAGATATTTCGTTTTTGCTTTATGGCGCCTTTTCATCCTTTGGCACCTACTTTTGTATGTACGCCTTTCGCAAGCCTTTTACTGTGGCTACCTTTGAAGGCCTTTCCTTTGCGGGCGTAGATTATAAGATAGTTTTGATTATTGCCCAAGTGCTGGGATATATGCTTTCCAAGTTTATTGGGATTAAGGTGATTTCTGAATTGCAGCCTAACAAAAGAATTCTTTATTTGTTGGGACTTATTTTTTTGGCAGAAGCCAGCCTTGTTTTATTTGCCCTTACACCTGCCCCTTATAATGTGATCTTTATGTTCCTCAATGGAATCCCCTTGGGGATGGTCTGGGGAATAGTCTTTTCCTATTTGGAAGGAAGAAAATTTACCGAGTTTTTGGGTGTGGCACTATGTTCCAGTTTTATAGTATCCAGTGGGGCGGTGAAATCGGTGGGATTGCTGGTCCTGGAATATTTAGGGGTCTCCCAGTTTTGGATGCCATCGGTAACGGGGGCTATCTTTATTGTCCCCTTTGTTTTTTTTGCCTGGCTCCTAAATAAATTGCCACCACCTTCACAAGAGGACAAGGAGCTGAGAACAGAACGGATGCCCATGACCGGAAAAGACAGAAAAAGAGTTTTTCTCAACTACCTCTTTCCGCTTGTAGTATTGGTGTTGTTCTATACTTTTTTAACGGCTTTACGCGATTTTCGGGATAATTTTTCACGTGAAATATGGGATGCCTTGGGATTTCAGGGCGATGCGGCTGTGTATACGGTCTCGGAAGTTCCCATTGCTGTATTGGTATTGCTGATAGTTGGTTTGTTTGGATTGATAAAAAATAACTACAAGGCTTTTGTGTCCTATCATTATTTGTTGCTTTTTGGCACTGTTTTCATAGGGCTTTCTACCTGGTTGTTCCAAATGGCCTATATTTCACCCTTACTGTGGATGATTAGTGTTGGCTTTGGACTCTATAGCTGTTATGTGCCATTTAATTGTATCTTTTTTGATAGGATGATAGCCACCTTTAATATTAGGGGCAATGCCGGTTACCTTATTTATATTGCGGACGCTTTTGGCTATTTGGGAAGTATGGGGGTATTGTTGTATAAGAACTTTGGCCAGAGCCAACTTTCATGGCTCAATTTCTTTATGGTCAGTACCTATTTGATCGCAATAGTGGGTGCAATTATCTGCCTGGTTTCCTTATTTTATTTTAAAAGGAAATACAGGAAGACCGTTTTAAAAGAATCGGACGTACAATTGGTATAGCCAAACCTCAACCTACAACCCCATTATTTTTCAAAATGTTGTTTCGTAACTTATCGTCCTGTATACAACTGCAGGTGGAAAATGAAGGCTGCTGTTTATTCTTTATACAATGGAATTTAAAAAATTCTACATTTCCTATGACT
>JBFHGV010000034.1:0-12318 GCA_041582955.1 Arenibacter sp. | reverse complement strand
GCATGGAAATACCGGCTTTTTAAGTTTGTTTTCCAAAAGTATTGCAGAGGGCGTGGCCAATCATTCCACACTTCCGGTTATGACGATTAAAATTTAAATAAATCATATTAAGATGTCGGGAAGCTTAAATCAAATACGAGAAAAACCCTTTTACAAATTATTGTTGGGAAGAACGACCTTGCCCCTTGTTACCATTTTGGGCATTGGCACCTTATATGCTGTTTTAATGTCTATGGTAGATCATAAATCGTTGCCATTCCACATTATCATTGTTACAGCTGCATTGGGCAAGACCATCGTGATTACGATGACCACTTTAAAACGGTTATCAAAATTGATAAAAATCTGTCATTCATTGGAGCGATTGCTATGGGTTTTTGGTTTGATAATCATCATAAGTGTTTTTTCTTTTGCGACTGATTATGCCTGCCTTTTTCAATTCAACAATTCAACATTTGTAGGTGTACCCGATTATTCAAATTCGTACTTGTACAATTTGTACCACTTTTTCTACTTCAGTGTGATAACTTTTTCAACGGTAGGCTACGGCGATATAATTCCAACATCCGATGTAGCCAGGTTCGTTGTTATGCTCGAAATATTCTTAAGTTTTTTCTTGATCGTCTTCGCCTTGGCCAATATTAAAAAAATACACATCAATGGATAAGATATACATTATAAAGGCTAGCGGCGAGAAAGCACTTTTTGAGATAGAAAAAGTGATAAATTCATTAGAACGGGCGGGTGCCGATAAATTGTTGATCAAAGAGATAGTTCAAGATATTAACAAGGAGGTTCACGACGGAATGACTACCAAAAAGATATATCAAATGGCCTTTAACTTATTAAAGAGAAAATCTAGGGCTAGCGCTTCAAAATACAAGCTCAAAAAAGCCCTTATGGAGTTAGGGCCTTCGGGCTATCCATTTGAAAAATTTGTAGGCAAGGTGTTTGACCATGAAGGTTTTGACACAAGAGTGGGGGTAATCGTACAAGGCAACTGTGTACAGCATGAAGTGGATGTGATTGCCCAGAAAGATCATAAACATTATATGATCGAATGTAAATACCATAGCGATCAAGGCCGATTTTGCAATGTAAAGATTCCGCTCTACATCCAATCTAGATTTTTGGATGTACAAAAGCAATGGGAAAAACAACAAGGCCATAAAACCAAATTCCATCAAGGTGGTGTTTGTACCAATACCCGCTTTACTAGTGATGCCATCCAATATGGTACCTGTGCAGGTTTGATGCTGACGAGTTGGGATTATCCTAAAGGGCACGGTCTAAAGGAACGAATAGACAGACTTGGACTACATCCTTTAACCTCTTTGACCACATTGACTAAAGCTGAAAAATCCAAATTATTGGATAAAGGCATTGTGCTCTGCAAGGAAATTAACGAAAACCCATCAATATTGGAGCAAATAGGCATCCCTAAACAAAGACAAAAAAACATTCTCAAAGATTCGGAAGAATTATGTACAGCACATTAAAATAATAAAATAAACATTCAGTAATCCTAAAACTATACAGATGAAAACAAAAGAATTACAAAAACAGAAGAGCATAGAGTTAGAGCCGTTTTACCAAGCAATGGAAGACGAGCCAATGTTGCTGGAAGAAGCCTTCGAAATACTATTGGAAATGGTCAACTCAGAACCTAAATCCGCTAAGAAACTAGCCCTTCTTATCAAAGAGGACTTTCACGATTTGTATAAGGAAATAGAAACGTTATGCAAATCGAACCAAGACAAAGGAAACACACCTTCCTGCTGTGGAGGACTCTAGTAATAGGTAAATTAAAGACCTCAACAACTGGAAGTACCCATTCAACAGGTCTATGTCCGTGCTAAGGTGCGAGGTAGTGAATTAGGTGATGATTAAAATTGGTAATAATACAATATGACCTTGGGTTTGCAGACAAGCGGTAAAAGGAATTTAGAGATTTGCCAAAATTGTGCAGCCGGCATTAACGAATAATAGTAATGGAAACAAATACAATAAAAATTCATTTTTTAGGAGCGGCTGGAACCGTTACCGGCTCCAAATATCTTTTGGATACTGGGGATAGAAAAATACTTGTGGATTGCGGTCTATTTCAGGGGCTCAAGGAACTACGCTTAAAAAATTGGGAATACCCACCTGTGAACGTCAACGACATTGATGTGATATTGCTTACCCATGGCCACATGGACCATACGGGCTATCTTCCAAGGTTGGTAAAACAAGGTTTCAAAGGGCCAATTTATGGCACATATCCCACCTTGGACATCGCCAAAATTATATTGAACGATAGCGCCAAAATACAGGAACAGGAGGCCCAACGAGCCAATAAGGAAGGGTATTCAAAGCACAGTCCTGCTGAACCGCTTTACGATTTAAAAGATGTAGAACAAACCATCCCACATTTTAAAGCAATTCCCCAATCCCAATGGATTCCATTGTTTGATGGTATCAAAGCTCGATTTCAATATAATGGGCATATTCTTGGTGCAACTTTCATTGAATTGGATGTACATGGAAAACGCTTTGTCTTTTCTGGAGACATTGGCAGAACAAACGATTTGCTGTTATATCCACCCTTAAAACCAAAAAAAGCAGATGTCCTTTTCATGGAATCAACCTATGGTGGCAGATTTCATCCTGAAGAAGCAGAAGCCATTCCGCAAATAGAAAAATTGGTTAATGAAACTATTGACAAAGGAGGCAGTTTATTTATTCCAAGTTTTTCGGTAGAACGTGCCCAATTGATGATGCTTATTTTCTGGAGGTTACTCAAAGAGAATAAAATTCCCAAAGTACAAATGATTATGGACAGCCCAATGGGTACCAACGTATTGGAACTGTTTCATAGAACGCGTGATTGGCACAGATTGGAAGACAACGAATGTGACGAAATGTGCTCACACTTTACAGTTGTTAGCAGTTATCGTGAAACAATGGAATTAAGAACAGATAACAAACCAAAAATCGTGATTGCAGGAAGCGGAATGCTCACAGGAGGAAGAATGCTAAACTATCTTGAAACACAGGCACAAAACCCAAATAACACCTTGCTTTTAGTTGGGTATCAGGCAGAAGGGACCCGTGGAAGAAAATTATTGGAAGGAGAAAAAGAATTAAAAGTGTACGGAAAGACCGTAACCTTCAAAATGCAATTGGCCGAGATAGAGGGGCTTTCGGCCCATGCAGACCATGCCGAACTGCTAGATTGGTTGAGTGATGTAAAAGAACCGCCAGAGAAATTATTTATCGTTCATGGCGAAAAACAAGGGGCCGAGGCCTTAAAACAGGGAATCAAGGAAACCTATGGTTGGGAGAGTGAAATTCCCCAACTCTATGGTATCGAAGAGATAAAATAGGTAAGAAAAATACAAAAGAATAACATGGAAATGGAAGAAAAATCAAACATTCTCAAATACAAACCTCTAGGCATTTACACGCAAAATGAAAACGTTGTGTACATGCGAGAAGATTGTCATGTCTGCATTTCGGAAGGTTTCGAAGCATTGACCCGAATAAGGGTATCGAACAATAGCACCTCGATAATTGCAAGCCTTCATATCATTACTTCAGATGTACTTAGGCAGGGCGAAATGGGGTTGTCACAAATAGCGGCAAAAAAACTCAAAGTATCGGACGGCGAAACGTTATACGTTTCCCATTTGGAACCCATAGAATCATTAAGTTTTGTAAGGTCAAAAATTTATAATCAAAGACTCGATTACAAAGCCTACAAAGACATCATAACGGATATCATCGAAGGGGATTATTCAAACATCCACCTATCGGCATTTATTACGGCCTGTGCTGGCGACCGAATGGATATCGATGAAATCTCGGACCTTACCAAGGCAATGATAACTTCGGGAAAACAACTGGATTGGAAGAAGGAAATAGTGGTTGACAAACACTGTATCGGAGGGTTGCCAGGCAATAGAACTACACCTATCGTTGTTGCCATTGCCGCCGCTTACGGGCTTACCATGCCCAAAACGTCCTCACGGGCCATTACTTCTCCAGCGGGTACGGCGGATACTATGGAAGTATTAACCAATGTTACGCTCAACGGGGAAGAAATCAAACAGGTAGTAGAAAAGGAAGGCGGCTGTTTGGTATGGGGCGGCACTGCGGAATTAAGCCCGGCGGACGATATTCTTATCAAGGTCGAGAAAGCACTCGATATCGATAGCGAAGGTCAGCTAATTGCCTCCGTACTGTCCAAAAAAGCGGCCGCAGGAGCTACCCATGTGGTCATCGATATTCCTGTTGGGGAAACAGCCAAGGTGCGCAGCGAAAAGGCCGCGAAAAAACTCAAGGAACATATGGAAGTTGTAGGGGATTCAGTAGGGCTTAAAATAAAGGTGGTCATTACCGATGGCAGCCAGCCTGTGGGAAGGGGTATCGGCCCCAATTTAGAGGCGGTTGATGTGCTAAGTGTTTTGCAAAATAGGGAGGATGCACCACAAGACCTAAAAGAACGGGCATTATTGTTAGCCGGGCATCTTTTGGAACTATCGGAAAAAGTGAAGCCCAAAAAAGGCCATGAAACAGCGAAGGAATTACTGGAAAGCGGAAAGGCCTACCAAAAATTCGAGGCAATATGCAAGGCCCAAGGAAGATTTTCAAAAACCTATATTGCCCCTTACCAATTTGAAGTGCATGCCTCTAGATGCGGTGCCGTCAAAAAAATAAACAATCGAAAGATTGCAAAACTCGCAAAATTGTCGGGAGCACCACAATCCAAGTTGGCAGGTATTTCAATGAATGTATGCTTGGGCGATGTGATAGAAAAAGGCGAATTGCTCTATAAACTTCATGCCGAAACAAATGGGGAATTGAACTATGCCTTGGCCTATTATGAGAATCATGATGATATAATTACAATCCAATAAAAAAACTTATGAAAACGATACTGTTCAGCCTTCCGGGAAACCAGGAACTTACGGCACAACTAGCTAAAAAGATGAACGCCGAAATCGGGGAGAGCAAATTGCGCAAATTTCCCGACGGCGAATCCTATACCCGTATACTCTCTGATGTAAAAGGAAAATGTGTGGTAATGGTATGTACCCTTCACGAACCCGATGAAAAGTTGTTACCCCTCTACTTTTTAAGCCATACGGCCAAATCCTTGGGCGCAATGTGCACCTGTTTGGTGGCACCCTATTTGGCATATATGCGTCAAGACAAAGTGTTTCATGAAGGGGAAGGGGTTACCTCGACGTTCTTCGGAAAATTGATTTCAGGATTTGCGGATAGCATCACTACCATTGACCCGCATTTGCATAGAATAAGTTCTTTGGGCGAGGTATACGATATTCCGAACAGGGTTATCCACGCCGCGGATGCCATCTCCAAATACATCAAGGAAAATATACACAATCCGGTACTGATTGGGCCTGATTCCGAAAGCGAGCAATGGGTCTCCGATGTGGCAAAAAAAGCAGGGGTTCCGTTTACCGTATTGCAAAAGGTTCGTCACGGCGACCGTGATGTTGAAGTTTCCGTACCCGATGTGGAGAAATATAAAGAATCCACCCCGGTCTTGGTGGATGATATTATATCTACGGCCCGGACTATGATCGAAACTACGGAGCATTTGAAAAATGCCGGGATGAAACCAGCTATATGCATAGGTATACATGCCGTTTTTTCCGGAAATGCGTATCAAGACCTTTGGGATGCCTATGTAGAGAATATCATTACATGTAATACAATTCCACATCAATCCAACGGCATTGACCTGAGTGATATCATTGCCAAAGAAGTAACAGAACTGATGCACCATACATGAAAAGAACCATTTACATATTGACCGTTCTATTGGTATCCCTTTCTGTACGCGCCCAGAAAGAAATGCTTATCGGCCAATTGGTCAATAGATCGGTCGTTCGGGAAAACTTTGATAAAAACGGTGTTTTTTTGAACAAGCAAACTTTTAAATCAGGAATGCTAAAAGAATTGAACGGGTACTATGAAATTGAGGTCTTGACCGAGCTTTTTGATGAAAACAAAAAACTAAACGATACATATACCACCAACTATCGATGTCGGCCCGAAGAATCGAGTATAATGGTAATGGCGTTTCCCTTTTCCAATCCAAAGGCAAAGGAAACCGAAATCAACACCAACTCCAAGAATTTCAAGGAGCTGTACGATTTGGATAATTTGGAAGATATTGAACTGGAAATGAGTTTCGATTCTGGATTACTGGACTTCTTTGGTTCCAAAAGCAAGATTAAAATTTATGATCGGATTGTAGAACCTAATGGAAACAGTAGGAACATTAAATCAAAGATCAATATTAAGGCCTATGCAATTGGTATACGATTCAAACAGCTTGACTATGTTGTAAATGAAACGTTGAACGATAAGGGATTACTGTCCTCCCAGAAATTTACAGAAAAAGACGGTAGTTATTTTACAATGACCTATAAATAAGAAACAATGAAAAGTTACGATACACTGTCCGAAGCGATACAAGACCTTCAAAGAAGGGGCTATGGCAATGATTTCAATCTCAAACCCCATTGTTTGGAATGTGTTTCCCTAAAACTGGAAATACATCCAGAAGATTTTTATGTTGACGAGATGCATCGTTTTGAAGGTATGAGCAGTACGGATGACAACAGTATCCTGTATGCCATCTCTTCTAAAAATGGAATCAAGGGAACCTTGGTTGATGCCTACGGAGTATATGCCGAGAATATTTCAGAACAAATGCGAAAAAAATTACGTTAACCCTTAAATAAAACAATATGGACGATAACAAAAATCACAAGGACAAAAAAATGGACCATTCGAAGATGGACCACTCAAAAATGGATCATTCAAAAATGGAAGACCCAAAATCGACCGACCATAGTAAGATGGACCACAGTAAAATGGATCATTCAAAAATGGATCATAGTAAGATGAAACATGGTGATCATGACAGCATCCCCATGGGTATGGCAGGCCACGACCACCATAAAATGATGATTGCCGACTTTAGAAAAAGGTTTTGGGTCACGTTGGTATTAACCGTACCCATACTATTCTTTTCTCCGATGATTCAGGAATTCTTTGGATATAGTTTTCTTCTTCCTGGAAACCCATACATACTTTTCGCCCTTTCTACCGTAGTATATTTCTATGGAGGCTGGCCTTTTCTAAAGGGTCTTGTTTCTGAGATAAAAAAGGGTGCGCCGGGAATGATGACCTTGATTTCTATGGCAATTTCTGTAGCTTATTTTTATAGTACAGCTACTGTATTTGGCTTAAGAGGTGAAGACTTTTTCTGGGAACTATCAACACTTATAGCCATAATGTTGCTTGGCCATTGGATAGAAATGAAAAGTGTGTTAGGTGCTTCAAAAGCCTTACAGTTACTGGTAAGTATGATGCCTGCGGAAGCGCACAGGGTAAAAGGCGACACCATAGAAGACATTCCTCTGGAAGATTTACTAAAGGATGATGTGATTTTGGTAAAACCAGGTGAAAAAGTTCCTGCTGATGGGATTATTACAGAGGGCTCCAGTTACCTAAATGAATCTATGCTTACCGGCGAATCTAAACCTGTAAAAAAAGATGAAAAAGATAAGGTTATTGGTGGTTCGGTAAATGGCAATAGCACCTTAAAGGTAAAAGTTGAGCATACTGGAAAAGACAGCTATCTCAACAAGGTTATTAAAATGGTAGAGGAAGCACAAAAAACCAAATCCAAGATGCAAAACCTTTCAGATAGGGCTGCAAAATGGCTAACCTATATCGCTTTGGCTATTGGTTTTGGAACATTGGCAGTATGGTTGATTTTAGGATTTCCATTTGTGTATGCTTTAGAAAGAATGGTTACTGTTATGGTAATTGCTTGTCCACACGCATTAGGGCTTGCCATTCCATTGGTGGTTGCGATTTCCACCGCAGTATCTGCTCAAAATGGATTACTTATCCGAAATAGGACCGCGTTTGAAGAGTCCAGGAAAATTTCAGCTTTGCTTTTTGATAAAACAGGAACACTGACCAAAGGTGATTTTGGTGTCACTCGAATCGAGTCTGTTAACGAGGCTTATTCATCAGAGGAAATTTTACGACTTTCAAGTGCCTTGGAACAAAGCTCGGAACATCCTATTGCCGTTGGTATCATTAAAAAAGTTAAGGAAAACAAAGTTACGATTCCAAATCCAGAAAACTTTAATGCGATTACTGGTAAAGGTGTAGAGGCAAATGTTGAAGGTAAACAAGTTAAGGTAGTAAGTCCTGGTTATTTGAGAGATGAAAAAATAGACATCCCAGAAGACGCCTACAGCGATGCTGCCGAAACCGTTGTGTTCGTTTTAATTGATAGAAAACTGGCGGGTTACATAGCACTTGCAGATGAAATTAGACCAGAATCTGCCGAGGCAATCAAAATATTTAAAAAGAATAACATTAAAGTTCTGATGGCAACTGGCGATAACGAAAAAACAGCTAAGGCTGTTAGTGAAAAACTAGGGTTGGATGGCTACTATGCAGAAGTATTGCCTCACCAAAAAGTTGAAATCGTAAATGAATTACAAAACAAAGGAGAATTCGTAGCTATGACGGGCGACGGTGTGAACGATGCCCCCGCATTGGCCAAGGCCAATGTCGGTATTGCCGTTGGATCCGGTACCGATGTTGCCGCTGAGACCGCCGATATTATTCTTGTCAACAGCAATCCGAAGGACATCGCCAACCTGATTTTATTCGGGAAAGCCACCTATAACAAGATGATCCAGAACCTGATCTGGGCTACCGGTTATAATGTCGTGGCTATTCCATTAGCAGCTGGAGTTTTGTATTCGTCAGGATTTGTTCTGGGTCCTGCCGTAGGTGCGGTATTCATGAGCTTGTCTACCATCATTGTGGCTATCAACGCACAATTATTAAAGAGAAGAATCGGAAAAAAATAATGAACAAGAAAGAAAAGCTCAACAGGATATTTTTGATTCTGTTGAGCCTATTTGTGGTAATGTTAGGGTATGGTATCCTATTGCCCATTCTTCCCTATTATACGGAAAGATTGGCACTAAAGGATGATCTAGATCCCGACCTGATAAATTTCCATATCGGAATGTTGACCAGCATTTACCCACTTTTCCAGCTCATTTTTGTGATTGTATGGGGTAGACTTTCCGATAAATATGGTCGTAAGTCCATAATTTTAGTCGGACTTATCGGTTTTATAACAATGAACTTGCTGACCGGCCTGGCCACTTCGCTTACGATGTTGTATGTCGCCCGCATCTTAGGGGGAGTATTCACTTCATCCGTAATCCCTGTAAGCAATGCCTATCTTAGTGACATAACTTCGGAGAAACGGAGGACCAAGATAATGGCATGGTCCGGGGTTGCCATTAGTTCCGGTCTTATCTTCGGCCCAGTGTTGGGTGGTCTTTTATCACAGACCAATGTCCATTTGAAGTACTCATTTGGGTTATTTCATTTAGACCGTTTTTCGGTTCCTTTTCTTTTTGCTGCAGTATTAGGTTTAATCGTATTGTTCGTTATAGTAAAATGGCTAAATAACACAGCCATAGTAGCCAAGATTAGGAAAAAAGTGACAAAGCTCAGTGTCTCCTTTAGTCGCTATTTTATAGTGCTATTAACGCTGTCTTTCGTTATGCAATTTGTTGTGACCCTCTTTGAAACCGTATTTTCAATTTATGGTAAGAATGAATTAGAGTTCAATAGTAGTCAAGTCGGTATTGGCTTTATGCTTTGCGGTTCTGTGATGGCAGCCTTACAGCCCGTTTTTGCAACTTATGGGGAAAAAATCATGACCACGAAACAGCAAATCACGGTAGGCTTATTGATAACAGGGATATCGCTCGTAGTGTTTCCTTTTTTGCGCAATGAACTATCTGTATATGGCCTGATAATTCTCTTTGCCAGCGGAGGTGCCATGGTCACTCCCAATCTGCTTTCGTCGGTATCTTTGATATCCAAGGAAGATACGGGCAGAAATATTTCCATACAAAGTTCTACGAACAGTATCGGACAGATTTTAGGCCCCGTATTGGGAACTTGGTTACTCGCCGGTGGGTTTTATTATCCCTTTATAATTGCAGGATCGGTCGTTTTGAATGTAATAGGATTGGTGTATTATTTAAGGCAATAGCAGGAAATGATTTTATATTCGAAGATGATTCTATAGAAATGTCTTTAGATTAATTGAAAATATCCGCGTCGCTATTGATAGAAGCAATTCGGCCCCTACCGATGTAAGGTCCGTCGTTATATTGGAAAAAGATGGGAAAATTATAAATAAACAAAAGAAAAATATCAGAAAAATAATGGGTGAAATGCATCATGAAGAAGAATATATCGAGTTGGTCCATTCGGGCGAAGATTATTTCTATAGGTTGGGAAAAATAATTGAAAATGCCAAAAAGGAAATCCATCTACAAACCTACATTTTTGAAAACGATAGTACGGGAAATCGGATAGCTGCCCTTCTGAAGGAAGCCGCCCAACGAAAAGTCAAAGTGTATGTTTTACTGGATGCCTATGGCAGTGCTGCACTTCCCGATAGTTATGTAAACGATTTGGTACAATATGGCATTTCACTACGGTTTTTCTCCCCTCTGTTCTCTTGGAACAATTTTTATCTCGGTAGGCGTATGCATCATAAGATAGTCGTAGCTGATGAAAAAACAGCACTGATAGGCGGCATCAATATTGCCGATAAATACCATGGCACACCTGAATCGGAACCTTGGCTTGATTATGCCGTGCAGTTGGATTGCCCCGCAGCAACCCATTTACAAAGACTATGCGCTGACTATTTTTTTAAACAGGGAAGTTCAAAAAAAATAAAGCCCGTAATGCATTTAATGGACAAAGCAAGGGTAGGAATCTTACAGAACGACTGGCTTAAAAACAAAACAGAAGTCTGCGATGCCTATACCAATGCCATTCTCCATGCCGAAAAAGAGATAGTAATCGTAGGTTCGTATTTTTTACCTGGCAGCATAATAACAAAGGCATTGAAAAAAGCCTGTAAAAGAGGAATAAAAACAACGGTAATCTTAGCAGGCATTAGTGATGTGCCGTTGGTATGTAGGGCAACCCAACATTTGTATTCCTCTTTTTTAAACCACCATATGAGGATATATGAGTGGAACAGATCCGTGGTGCATGGTAAAGCTTCCGTGGTAGACAAAAAATGGTCCACTGTAGGCTCATTTAACCTGAACAGTCTTAGTTGCTACGGTAGTATTGAAATGAACGTGGAAATTCACTCCGTAGAATTTGCCGAAAACCTTCGCACCGACTTTGAAAAGGTTATCAACGAGTGTAGCGAAATTACAAAGGAGCGTCTTAGACAAAGAGCAGGTATATTTAATAGGTTGGCTAATTGGGTTTCCTATCAAATGGTACGCACAACAATGCTTTTACTCACCTTTCTTCCCCATTTAAGGTTTCTGAAAGACTACAGGGTGTAGATTATTGACAAATGGTTATATGAACTATGGTGTCCGATTAGAAAACCAAATGCTCAAAGATGATAAAAATGTGCACACAAAGTCATTAATACATTTTAAGATAGCGAAAGAATGAACGGCTTTTTAAAAGATTTGACGATGAAAAAATTCTATAACAACGAAGAAGAGCAATCCTATGATGCAATTGTTGTGGGAACCGGCATCAGCGGTGGCTGGGTCGCCAAGGAACTTTGTGAGAACGGTCTTCAGACCTTGGTTCTGGAGCGGGAAAAGATGGTACGCCATATCTAGGACTATCCGATTGCCTATAAAGATCCATGAGACCTACCAAACGGAGGGACAACCTACCCAAGAAGATTTAAAAATCAACCAAAGCAAATTAGGACCGGGTACACGACCAATACGGCGAGTGCCCTGTGGTTCGCGAACGATTTGGAACACCCCTATAACGAAATCAAACGTTTTGACTGGATGCGTGGCTACCATGTGGGTGGGCGTTCTATCATGTGGGGACGACATAGTTACTGTTGGAGCGATATCAATTTTACCGCCAACCAGCGAGAGGGAATCCCAGTGGATTAGCCCGTTAGATATAAGGATATCGCCCCTTGGTAAGATAAAACAGAGACCTACATTGGAGTGTAGGGAGAAAATCTAGGGTTGGAATAATTACCCGATGGCCAGTTACTACCGATGATGGCCCTTAATTGTGTCGAACAACGATTTCGGGAAAAGGTGGGCGAGAATTTTGATGGCAGTGTGGACACGGCAGGAAAGGTCGTCAAGATCCGGCAACCAAAAAATTCGAAGGGCGGCAACATTGCCTGTTCCGAAACCGATGCATTCGGGGTAGCCCGTCCGG
>JBFHGV010000033.1:0-12373 GCA_041582955.1 Arenibacter sp. | reverse complement strand
AGGGCATAGCCATATAATCGTTGGTTATATTGATCCACCAATTGAACAAAGGCCTTTTTATCACCATTTTGTAATCGATTAATAAACAAGTCGTTTTTGTCACTATCCATATTAATAAAGTGGTTTGGTCGTAATAATATGTATTGATAATTGCAAATATGAAAAAAATATTCATAAAAAGTTAGGGTATTGAAATTTTGGTTTGTCATAATTAATATAAACTATAGACTAATGGTTACGCCGGAGGTAGAAAAACTTATTCTTAATTATTTGTCAAGTAATGCCACTGCCCAAGAATTGGATGATTTATCGGACTGGATACTTGTGGAAGGTAATGACAAGTTATTTGAGGAATACGTACAACTGCATCTCGAAATTATAACAGCCATGAATGGACCGGATACCGATAGGATCAAAAAGAGCCTATTGAAGAAAATAGAAAAAGATAGGTCAAAACGGATATTTTGGCACAGTATGAAATATGCAGCTTTGATTTTGGTATTGATCGGTATTGGTTACTTCTATCAGCAAGTACCACCGGAAAAAGATGGCTGTGGCCGTTTAATGCCATCGGATGAAACTATTTCCATAATGTTGGAAAATGGGAGAATGGAAACACTTGAACTACAAGGCTCGAAGAAATTAATGGATACAGAGGGAAACGTTATTGCCGTCCAGGACAATTCAACACTGAGGTATACTGGTGTTAGCTCCTCAGCAAAAATTGCCTACAATACGCTAAATGTTCCTTATGGAAAACGATTTGATATAGCTCTTGCTGACGGCACCCGTATATTTTTGAACTCTGGTACCTCTTTACGTTTTCCGGTGAGTTTTAAGGATGTAGATATAAGAAAAGTTTATTTAACGGGAGAGGCATATTTTAATGTTTCCAAAGATATGGAGCACCCCTTTGTTGTTAGTGCAGATAAAATGGATATTGCTGTTTTGGGCACTCAGTTTAACGTTTCCCATTATCCTGAGGATACTAGTGTAAACACCGTTTTAGTAGAGGGATCTGTGGCACTACATCTAAATAATGGAGTTGGAAGTAGTTTAGAACCCACTGTTTTAGAGCCCGGGCTAAAAGGGGAATGGTGTGTTGAATGCAGTGAGATATCCGTTGAGAATGTGGACACAAGATTATATACGGCTTGGTTGCAAGGAAAATTGGTTTTTCGGAACAAGTCCTTTATGCAAATTCGTGAAGCCCTACAAAGAAAATATAATGTAAGCATAACCAATACCAATAGTCGTTTGGATGAACAGTTGTACGATGCCACATTTGATATAGAAACCATTGAGGAAGTTTTGGAGTCCTTCAAAAGAAGTTTTGATATAAACTACACCATAGTGGATAATAAAATCATAATTCAATAATCAAAATTTCATGGAACAGGTAACAGCAGGATGGATTAACATATATGATAATGTAAATTAACAACTCGTATCTAATCCATAGGAACAATCAATAACAATAATAAAAAAAACTCTTTTATGTAAGAAACCATTCAAACTAACTAGTATCCAGTCAATTCATTTTGAAAATAAAAATCGGAAAATGCGGACACATTTCCCGATTAAGTACAAAATGATTCAAATGAATTTAAACCAATTAACATTACAAAATTATGAAAAAACACTTAATTAAGGGTAACTATTTGTTGTGCCCTTTTAAATGGAGCCTCAAAGTGAGATTAACGTTACTTTTGACCTTTGTTGCCTTATTTCAGCTTCAGGCAAATTCTTATTCCCAAAGCAAGAAAATTAGTTTGGATATTTCCAATGAAACCTTGGAAGTAGTAATTCATGAAATTGAATCCATATCGGAGTTTAAATTTCTTTTGAATAGAAATGAGGTAGATCTAAACCGAAAGGTTTCCATACAAGCGGTTAAATCCAAGATAACGGATATTTTGTCCGAACTATTTTCGGAAACCGATGTGCGATACGAGATATTCAATAAGCAAATAATTCTAAAGTCGGCACCTCCCAAACATCAGTCTAAAAAAAGTGAGGTGATATCCAAACCTGTAAAGGAAAGTCTTCAATTTCAGGTGTCAGGTACTATAACGGACATGGATAGCACCCCCCTGCCTGGTGCCAATGTGGTGGAAAAGGGTACTACAAATGGGGTAACGGCAGATTTTGACGGAAACTTTTCACTAAATGTATCCAATGCAGATGCCACCTTGGTCATTTCTTATATTGGTTTCTCCACTAAAGAGGTGCCACTAAATGGAAAAAATACGGTCAATATTATTTTAGAGGAAAGTGCTGCCGGCTTGGATGAGGTGGTTGTGGTGGGCTACGGGACACAGATAAAGAGACAGGTAACAGGTTCGGTATCTACCATACAGGCCAATGAGCTTGCCGATATTCCGGTATCCCAGGTCACCCAAAAAATACAAGGTAGGCTTCCGGGAGTGCAGATCAATCAGACCACAGGTAAGCCTGGCCAAGGGATGTCCGTAAGAATCCGAGGGCAATTATCCGTTTCAGGTGGTAGTGATCCTTTATATGTAGTGGACGGCTTTCCTATTTCTGGCGGGATCAATAATATAAATCCGGATGAAATCCAGGACATTACCATATTAAAGGATGCCGCTTCTACTTCCCTATATGGGTCCAGGGCTGCCAATGGGGTAGTGTTGATTACTACCAAAAGCGGAAGGCCGGGCGAGACAAGTATTAGTTTAAATGTCACTCACAGTATGCAAAACGTTCCGGATAGGGGAAGGATAGAAATGATGGATGCCGTTGAGTTCGCCCAATTTAAAAAGGAATACTATGAGGACCAAGGGGATCCTGTGCCCGATATCTTTCAAAATCCATCCCAATATGAGGGCCAGACCAATGATTGGTATGATGCGATGCTTAGGACGGCCCCTATGACCAATTACAATCTAACCATTACCTCTAACAAAGAAAAGTTAAGAACCTCGGTGGTATTGGGCTTCTTTGACCAAGAAGGTGTGGTACTTGGGTCCGACTATAAGCGTTATTCCCTTCGTGCCAATTTGGATTATGATTTATCGGACAAAGTCCGTATAGGGGTGAATGTGGCCCCAAATTATATCTTGGACAATGTACCAAGAACGGATGGCAGCAGGGGAACCGGACTTCTGTTCAACGCTTTGCACACTTGGCCAATTATGCCCATTTACAATGATGATGGGACTAGAACGGAGTTTAACAGATTTCCTGCCAATACAGGAAACATATTCTCGTATGCCAACTGGCTTAATTCTGCTGAGCGGATTCAAGACGGAACCAAAGAGGTTAATCTTTTGTCCAATGCCTTTGTAGAATACAAACCCATTGAGGGACTTGCAATTAAATCTAGTTTAAATGCGGAACTGTACAATAGCCAATATGAATATTTCAGTCCCACCAACGCCACCTATGCCATCAATAGACCTATACCTACCACCAATGAGGCGGTATGGGATAAAAGGACTACTTTTTCATGGTTGAATGAAAATACGGTTACCTACACCAAAAGTGTTGGTGACCACAATTTCTCGGCCCTGGGAGGTTTTACCTATCAAAAATACCGTATGGACCGCAGCAGGGTTGCAGCCAGTGATTTTGCGGATGACAGATTGCCCAATATTCAGGGAGCGGCCAACATTAATAGAAATGGGACCTTTGACCAAGTACAGGAATGGAGTTTGGTTTCCTTCCTTTCAAGACTTACCTACAACTATAAGGGAAAATATCTGTTAACGGGATCAATTCGTAGTGACGGCTCTTCACGATTTGGTTCGGAGAATCGTTGGGGAACCTTCCCTTCCCTATCGGCAGGTTGGATTGCTTCCGATGAGGCCTTTTTTGAAGATTTGGAATCCCTTTCGCTTCTTAAATTGCGTGCAAGTTATGGTGTTACCGGTAACAACAATATAGGTAACTATACGCAATATGCCCTTATAGACAATACAGTGAATGCAGTTTTTGGAGACGATTTTGCCCCTGGATCGGCGGTAAATTCGCTATCCAATTCCAATTTGGGATGGGAAACCACAAAACAGTTCGATATAGGACTGGACTTAAGTTTGTTTAATGATAGGGTTTCCCTAGTTTATGACTATTATACCAAGAATACCACCAACCTTTTGTACAATGTACAGGTTGCAAGGGAGTCTGGTTTTTCCAACTTTAGTGACAATATTGGTGAGATAAAGTTTTGGGGTCACGAATTTGGATTAAATAGCGTTAATACTACGGGTAAGGTGCAATGGACGACCAACGCCAATATATCCTTCAATAGAAATGAGGTAGTAGCTCTTGCGGATGGTATAGATAGGGTTTACGGTCCAGGTGGATGGCACATCACCCAGGTAGGAAAGCCGTTTGGCCAATTTTACGGCCATCTATCGGATGGGGTTTATCTAAACCAACAAGATTTGGACAGCTCACCACAAGTTCCCGGCCGTTCTACTGTGGGCAGTATAAAATTGCTCGATGTTAATGGGGATGGTATAATCACCCGTGGTGGCGATAACGATGACCGTGCCATTATGGGGAGTCCGTTCCCAGATTTCACTTACGGTATTACAAACACCCTTAACTACGGTAATTTTGATTTTTCGGTCGTAGGTACCGGTTCTTACGGTAATGAATTACTGGTTAGACATTTATATAGCACCACAAACTTGGATGGGGTTTTTAACCTTCTTAAAGATGTAAAATATAGGTTCCGTTCTGTTGAAAACCCGGGGAGGGGCTTTTATGGAACTACCGTTGGTGGTGGTAATGTTACCGGTATAGAAAGAGACTGGATAAACGACCGCTTTGTGGCAGATGCCTCCTATTTCAATATTCGAAATATAACCTTGGGGTATACTGTGCCCGGAGTGGATAAATATTTTAAGTCTGCGCGTGTATACGGCTCAATTCAAAATGTGCACATTTTTACTAAATACTGGGGCGGACCAAACCCGGAAATTAGTGTACAGAACAATGGAGAGGGAGATGGAGGCAACCTTGCCTCAGGAGTGGATATTTCCGGATATCCAGTTCCTAGGATATTTAGTCTTGGTATAAACTTAAACTTTTAAATCAGAAATCATTATGCCAAAACATATTTCACTTTCGACCAATTTAAAAAATGAAAAAATGAAAAATATATTCTATTATATCGCGGCCATGCTAGGTTTTCTACTGAGCGGTTGTGACGATGAATTAACGATTTTCCCGGAAGATTCCTTAAGTGTGCCCACCTTTTTTAAAACAGAGGAGGATTTTACACAGGCGGTGAACGGTGCCTATGTACCGCTTCGCGTGATCAACAATCAATCCAAGCCTTTTTTGGCCGAAATGCACTCGGACAATACCTATTTTGCACGTAATACGGCTTTCGGAGCTACGGACAACCAAGAAGATATTGCCGATCACTCCATACCAAGTGATGGGGGTATTACGGCCAATACACATGTAGAAAATATTTATGTTCAATATTATGAGATAATTGCCCGTACCAATCAAATTTTGGCCACTATCGATGAGGCTGAATTTGATGAGACGGCCAAGGCCAACCTTAAAGGACAGGCGCTTTTTTTAAGGGCATATTCTTATTTTGACCTAGCGCAGCTTTTTGGTAGTGTACCCATGCACCTTGAACCCGTAGTGGATAGAGAGGGAGCAGCATTGCCACTGGCGTCCGAAGATGAGCTTTACGCCCAAATTATAGAAGATGCAAAGGCCGCCATTCCATTATTGCCCCTAAAATCCCAACAACAGCCAGGTAGGGTAACCTCAGGTGCGGCACAAACACTTTTGGGCAATGTATATGTGGTACGTAAACAATGGGGGGAGGCAGAAATTGTCCTACAGGCGGTCGTAGACAGTGAGGAATATATGCTGATGCCCAATTACGAGGATGCCTTTTCCGGTAACAGTGATAACAAAAATAACATGGAGTCTGTTTTTGAAGTGCAATATAAGGAAGGAGCAGAAGGACTAAACGGTAGCTTTTTATACAACTTTCTTCCAAGGCCAATTACTGCCGACGAAGTTGGTGCAATAACCGGCACATCCAATCCCCAACCAGTAAACGGAGAGGGGAACAATATCCCTACACCGGATATTATAGACGCTTATGAGGATGGTGACTTAAGGGAGGATGCCTCAATAATGTACGTGACCTTAAGTGAGAGTTTTTGGGAAGATGGGAATTATCCGATCATTAAAAAATATGTAGAACCCCATTCGTTGCACGGGAACCATGGTATGAACTGGCCCATATACCGATACTCCGAAGTGCTGTTGTTCTTGGCAGAGGCACTCCATGAACAAGGTAAGTCAGGTGCCGACACTTATCTGAAAATGGTACGTGATAGAGCTGGACTGGGAGATTATACGGGAGATTTGGGCGAAGCAATATTTAGGGAAAGAAGGGTTGAACTTGCTTTTGAGAACAAGAGATGGTTTGATTTGGTCAGGACTGGTAGGGCCATAGATGTAATTACGGCCCACGGAAATAAAATAAAGGCCAACCCGGTAGACTATTATTATCCAGAGGGTGTGGAACCTAGAGGTAATGTCTTTACCAATATTACGGAACGGTATGCACTTCCAGCTTCCGAATCATCACTTAACCCAAATTTTTAATTAAATTAGTCCACCTAATCAAAAACCAAAAACTATGACGAGACTATTTGTCGCACTTATTGTTACCGTGCTGCTGTCCATTTCCTGCGAGGATTCCAAGAAAAAGGACACGGCTAGTAACCAAGAGCAAGACCCAAAATTGGCGAAGCTTAAACTACAGCCCGGCTTTAAGGCCGAACATCTCTATAGCCCGGCCGATAACGACCAAGGCTCATGGGTAGCCATGACATTCGACAATAAGGATCGATTGATAACCGCTGACCAATACGGAGCATTGTATAGAATGGAAATACCTGCTATTGGTTCGGAAGAGCTTCAACCCAAAATAGAAAAGTTAAAAATACAGACAGGGGAAACAGTGGCCGATTCGATCATTCAAATGGGATATGCCCAAGGTTTGCTCTATGCCTTTAAGAGTCTTTATGTAATGGTCAACCACCGTGGCAATGATGAATTTGAAAAGACCAGCGGTCTGTATCGCTTACAGGATACGGACAATGATGACCAATACGACAAAATTAGTCTTTTAAAGTCCCTTAACGGGGCGGGGGAACATGGCCCACATAGTATTGTTTTAAGCCCTGATGGCGAATCCTTATATGTGATCGCCGGTAATCATACAGATCTTCCAGAAATGGATGCCTATCGCTTGCCAAAGGCATGGCAAAATGACAATCTTTTTCCAGAAGTCAAAGATCCACGAGGCCATGCCAATAGAAGGGGCGCGCCTGCAGGTTGGATTGCCAATATAGATCCAGAGGGAAAGCGTTGGGAACTGGTAAGTGCTGGTTTTAGGAATCCTTTTGACTTGGATTTTAATGACCAAGGGGATATGTTCGTATACGATTCCGATATGGAATGGGACCTGGGCATGCCTTGGTATCGTCCTACCCGTATTTGCCACGTAACCAGTGGTAGTGAATTTGGATGGCGTACCGGTAACGGTAAGTGGTCTCCAGCCTATCCGGATAACCTTCCTCCTGTATTGAATATTGGCCAGGGGTCGCCTACCAATGTGGTATATGGAAGGGGAGCAAAATTTCCAGAGCGATACCAGAAGAGTATTTATGCCTTTGATTGGAGTTTTGGAATTATTTACGCTATTCATTTACAACCCAATGGCTCTTCTTATGAAGGGGAAAGAGAGGAATTTTTATCGGGTATACCTTTGCCTTTGACCGATGGGGTGATAGGTCCTGATGGGGCCATGTATTTTATGACCGGTGGGAGAAGATTGGATTCTGACCTGTATAGGGTTCACTATGTAGGAGATGAATCTGTTGCAGCAGCCAATGATAAAACTGAACTCACGGAAGGGAATAAAATTAGAAGGGAGTTGGAAACCTACCACTCCGGTGCCAAAGATGGGGCAGTGGATTTTGCGTGGCCTTATTTAAACAATGAAGATAGATTTATTCAATACGCTGCTAGAGTGGCTCTAGAACACCAACCATTGAGTAAATGGCAAGGTAAGGTTTATACGGAAAAAGATCCCGTAACCTTGGCACAAGGAGTTATAGCCCTTGCCCGCCATGGGTCTAAGTCCCATCAGCCCAAATTGCTCAATGCCTTGTTGGGGGTAGACCTTAAGGCCCTTTCTCCACAGCATCAAGTAGATGTGCTTCGTGCCTTTGAACTGACACTAGCCCGTTTTGGTGTGCCATCAGCTAGCTTAACGAACAAGGTGATCAATTACCTATCACCTTTATATCCGGCTAAGACCGATGTAATGAACCAGTTGTTAAGCAAGACCTTGGCCTTCTTGAACGATCCAACGGTGGTTAGCAAAACCTTGGCATTATTGGAATCCAAAGAAGGGGAAAATACAGATGTTATGGCAAATTCTGCCACAGAAGCATCTGATTTAATCTTGAGAAACCCGCAGTATGGAATGGACATCGCCCTTACCCTTAAGAATATGCCACCTGCCCAACATACGTATTACGGTATGGTGATAGCCGATGTAGAAAAAGGGTGGACTCCAACGCTTAGGGAAAAGTATTTTCAATGGTTTAAAAAGGCCTTTTCCTTTAAGGCGGGAAGAAGCTATATAGGATTTATAGATAAAGCCAGAAAAAAAGCCTTGACCCACGTCCCCAAGGATAAGTTTGATTACTACGATAAATTGTCAGGAGCAGATTTATTGACCAGTTCGGGCAACGCACTGGTAAGTAATGCCGTACAGCCCAAGGGACCAGGTAAAAACTGGAAGGTAGAAGACATACAACCGCTACTTGCCGATGGTTTAAAGGGAAGGGATTATGAAAACGGTAAAAATATGTTTGCAGCCACAACTTGTATAACTTGTCATAGTATGCGCGGAGAGGGTGCGAACATTGGGCCGGACCTCACACAATTGGGTACCCGATTTTCTCCTGAAGATATGCTCAAAGCAATTATAGAGCCTAATGATGTGATTTCAGATCAATATAATTCCATCGTTTACACCTTAAAGGACGGTAAATCGGTAGTGGGTAGATTGATGAACGAAACAGAAGATAGTTACGTGGTATCTCAAAATCCATACGCTCCAGATCTAACCCGTGAAATCCCTAAGGATCAAGTAACCGGCACCAAACATTCTAGTATATCCTGGATGCCTCCCGGTACTGTGAACAGACTGAATGCCGAGGAACTTAAGGATTTGCTGGCTTATTTGGCAGCGGGAGGAGACCCCGATAGTCCCATTTATAAAGAGGCCATTAACTAACATGGTCAAAGTATTATACAAAGCTGGTAGTTACGTACGATTTAAATGCGTAACTCCAGCTTTTACTTTTTTGGCCCAAGGTATTCCATTGCATTTTTTTTGCCTAGGCTTTTGTCTGTTCTCGGGAATAGGGCTGTCCCAAACACGCCCTTTGCAATTTGAGAAAATACAGATTGCATCGGAGAGTTATGAATCGGTGGGGGTTTTTGACGTAAATAATGATGGGGTCAATGACATAGTGTCCGGTGCCTACTGGTATGAAGGTCCGGATTATAGAAAACGATTTTATATTGGATCGGCCAAACGCTATGGCGAATATTATGACGATTTTTCAACTATTCCCATGGACGTTAACGGTGATGGTTTTACTGACTTTATTACAGGGGGGTGGTTTGGAAAGCAACTGGTATGGAAACAAAATCCTGGTGACGATGGTCAGTGGCAAGAACATACCATAGCCACGGCAGGGAATATAGAAAGTACCCGTTCTTGGGACATTGACGGTGACGGAATTGTTGAAATAATTCCCAATACTCCCAATGATTCATTGGTTATCTATCGGTTGTTACTGAATGCGGATAGGAAAGGAAGCGGTGTATTTAGCAAGCATGCCATTTATGGGAAACACGGACATGGCCTTGGATTTGGGGATATTAATGGTGACGGTAGGGGCGATCTGGTGCTTGCACGAGGTTGGCTACAAGCCCCTATTGATCCTTATGAGGGAGAATGGATTTTTCATCAGGAATTTGATTTGGGGACCGCCAGTGTGCCCATTATCGTAGCTGATGTAAACAAAGATGGACGCTCCGATCTTATAGTAGGACAAGGTCATGGCTACGGCCTTCACTGGTATGCGCAAACGAATACCACTAAAAAAGGAACATCAAAATGGATTAGGCACGCCATTGATCCCTATAATTCCCAGTACCATAGTATGGAATGGGAAGATTTGAACGGTGACGGACAGAAAGAATTGATTACCGGCAAGCGTTACAGGGCCCATAATGGTAAGGACCCTGGCGGGAGTGATGATTTGGGCCTTTATTATTTTCAATGGAATGGGGAAAACTTCAGCAAACAATTTATTGATTACGGACCTTATGGAAAAGGTAAGGGCACTGGAGTGTATTTCAGCGTAGCGGATTTAAAAGGAACAGGAAGCAAAGATATCATAGTGGCCGGTAAGGACGGACTCTATATTTATTACAACAAACTAAAAAAATAATAAAATATGAACTTAAGAACAAAATCGATTTTGGCATTAATTTTTATCGTGGGATTGAATGCTTGTAAGGAAAAAAAAGAGGATAAGATTGCACAAGAAGTTACACAAACAGGAACCGATCAAGACGGGTTTATTCCCATATTTGATGGTAAAACCTTGGATAATTGGGAAGGTGATCCCACGTACTGGCGGGTAGAGAATGGTAATATGGTTGGGGAGGTAACACCTAGTACAAAATTAAAGAACAATACTTTTATAATCTGGAAAGGTGGTCAACCCGATGATTTTGAATTAAAGCTGGAGTTTCGGATTGCGGAGTCTGGCAATAGCGGTATAAACTATCGCAGTGAAAAGTTAGATAATATTCCCTTTGCCTTACGAGGTTATCAGGCAGATATAGATGGGAAAGTCCGGTATACGGGACAGAACTATGAAGAAAAAAAGCGGACTACTCTGGCTTATAGAGGGGAAAAAGCAATTATAAGTTCACAGGATAATCCGGATACGGCCGGTTCATTGCGTGCCAATGTAGCCAAGAATGCATGGCAGAGTAGGGAAGTGGTGGCCTCCTTGGGGGATTCTGATGAACTAAAATCCAAAATTAAAAGTGAGGATTGGAACGAGGTTCATCTTATTATTAAGGGAAATACATTGCAGCATTATGTAAATGGTATATTAATGAGTGAGGTAATAGATGAGGATACCGTAAATAGGGCCATGAAAGGTTTCTTGGGCGTTCAGGTCCATGTTGGGCCTCCAATGAAAGTTGAGTATCGCAATATCCGATTAAAGAACTTATAAAAAATTTCAGGTGGCAAACACTGGGTTATAGAGAGTGTTGGGTAAATCAGGAAACTATGTGGTACGGTAATAGCCTTATTGTTAAAAACAAATAGCTGCCTATAAATACTATATGGCCTATAGGGACGCATTTTGGCAATTGTTATTTGTGTACTATAGGCCCTGTTTTATAGTGCTAATTTTAGCCCGGTTTCAAAAGGGTACATTTGGATATGGTCTTTGATGATCTAATAAAACCATGGATTAAAAGGTTTTTGTTCAAGATGATTAAATTGCCCGGAATAAAGTAAATTCATTTCCCATGAAATATAAATATTTAGTTGTTCTCTTATTATTTAAATTAGGTGTAGTGTCAACGGCTTGGGGACAGCAACACAACCGGCCAAATATTGTATGGATAGTTTCGGAGGACAACTCCAAGCATTACCTTAAATTATTTGATGAGCACGGAGCAAAAACGCCCAATATTGAGCAATTAGCGGATCATGGAGTAATATTCAGTCGCGCTTTTTCCAATACGCCAGTTTGTAGTGCGGCAAGATCAACCTTGATTACTTCATCCTATGGGCCACGCTTGGCTACACATTATCACAGAAAAATAAAGAAGGTTCCAATGCCGGACGAAGTGGAGATGTTCCCAGCCTATTTAAGAAGGGCGGGATATTATACTACCAATAATTCCAAGGAGGATTATAATGTAATAAAGGCCGATAATGTTTGGGATGAATCTTCTTCAAAGGCTTCGTGGAGAAATAGAGAAGGGAATCAACCCTTTTTTCATGTACAGAATATAGGGACCACCCATGAGAGCCGTCTTCATTTTACAGAGGAAGAAATGAGGAAGGGTAAGGAAACCGATATGGCATCAGTGTTTGTGCAACCTAACCACCCTCAGACCGAACTATTCAAATATAGCAATGCCCGGTACCATGATAAGATAAAACAAATGGATTCCGAATTGGGTGCCGTAGTGGCCGAGTTAAAAAAAGACGGTCTCTTGAGCAATACATTTATATTTTATT
>JBFHGV010000032.1:0-12432 GCA_041582955.1 Arenibacter sp. | reverse complement strand
TTGGTATGATATTAAATTTTTATAAAAAATAGGCAGTTAAAAAAAATTGACTCATCCGAAAAATTAAACGGGGTATTACTTGTCCGCATATTGAACTATTTCCATAAACCTTATTTATCTCCATAGGAATGGATTAGTGGTCATATATCCAAATGATAAGGAAATCAATATCAACCATTTGGAATGAAGTAAACCGATCATTTAATTTAACGAATAAACGTCTTTAAACCATCGGTAGATCTTCACAGCCATAAATTCATTACTCCTTTAGCCTATAGATCTTTCCATCGGCCTTGGTGAAAATATAGATATCATCAACACATCCTCTGCCAAATTTCAAGTCTACCCTAGTGCTTTTCGTTAATTCATAAAAATTGATTTGCTTATTGTTGATAGCAATTTTCAATTCTTCTATCCTAGGATTATCTGTGCTCCGTAAATCGCTTACAAAGAGCCTACCTGTTGGAATATCACCAAAAATGTACTTTTCACCAAACAATTTTCCTTTGGAGATAAAACCACCGCTAATCGCCGGTCCCTCATCATGGTCATACTGAACAATAGGATATGTAATTAAATCCTCCAAGTCACTATCTGGAAGCGCATAAACGTTATTGAAATTTCCATTGGGATTAAACAAAAATCTACCTTCCCTTATTGGCCAACCATAAAAATTTCCGGGCTCCACAATATTCAATTCCTCAATATTTGCTTGACCTATATCGCTGGCCAAAATTCTGTTTCTGTCCATCCAGGAAATCCTATTTGGGTTTCTAAACCCATAGGCCCAAATTTCCTTTTTCTTATTAGTAGAATGAGCGAAAGGATTATCCTTTGGAATACCATATTCAGTATTAATACTGTTATTGCCCATTGGATCTATACGCAATATGCTACCCCAGACATCAGCACCATGGTGATCAGCAATTTTGGGATATCCAACTTGTACAGCCCCTCCATCACCAATAGAAATATAAAGGTTGCCATAATCCATATCACCCTTGTATACATATGGATTAAAAGCAATCTCCTGTAACCCGTGCGAATTCGTAATAAAATCAAATCGAATAAGTTCTCGAGTTGAACCAGCGAACGATAGTGAACTGGGGTCTTTGGCCCTCCACTCTGTAACAACGCCTTGCATTACCACCTTAACGCTATCAGGTAATTTAAAATCTGCCAGTTTTGAACCAGCAACTTCTGTATGTGAAGTATAGAACAGACCATTTTTATTGAACTCCGGATGAAAGGCAAAACTTCCTAATCCTGTTGCCATTCCATTCTTGTCTATAAAGTTGGGATGAGTCTTATTTAGGTCGAGGTATACGCTAGGTTCTCCACCTTCTTTTAGCTCAAAAAGAGTTCCTCGGAGGTCATTAACAAATAACCGACCGGAATTCTTTTCACAGGCCAACTTATTTATCCTAGTATATGGCTGATTGGTACTTGAAGCTGGAATTTGACCAATATATTCTAGATCCGCTGTTTCATCTGAAAGGATTATTTTTTCCTGAATCGGGTTCAATATCACAGTTGGGTCCGTTTCCTTTTTAAATTGGACTTTGTCATAAGTATGGATATAGGCTAAAATAGCCTCAACATCAACATCTGAAAGGTGTTGAAAGTTCGGCATAATCGCTTTATACTTTTCCTTAAGGGCAACAGCACGCGGATCCTTTAGGTCAATTTTCTTTTTGGGACTCTCTATAAACTCCTTTATCCAATTGGTTGGCATGGTTCGGGTTATTCCACTGAGATTAGGACCTATGGCATCTTGCCTAAAATTATGGCATGAGCTGCATAATTCTTCGAAAATCGTCTTGCCATTTTTGATAACCTCGGTATTGACATTAATAGCACTACCCAAACCTCGACTTTCTTTTGGCTTACAGCTATTTAAATGCATATACACAATGGCTATTACAAGAAAAAAACTATATATTCTCATATCAAAATATTAAAAGTGCACGTAGAATAAATATTATATTGGAAGTAATCTGTTTGGCGAGTATGCCTAGGCCTAGGAAACTACATAGCTGCATACCTTTTAGAGTCGGAATTACAAAAAAATAATTTTTAATTATGGATAAATGGAGAAATTTGGTTTTCGATATAATCAAAATAGTCCCTAAACACAAATACTTTACTTATTTAGGCTATTATTAATTTTACCCCTACGTTTTCGAAAGCAGCCTTCTGCTCACTGGAAATACCGGCATCGGTTATCAATACATCTATTTTAGAAATAGGGCCGATAAAGGCCAAACTTCTCTTACCTATTTTACTGGAATCTGCAAGTACAATAATTTGATGGGACATTTCAATCATGGTACCATTAAAGTGTGCCTCTTCAATATTTGGAGTAGACAATCCATTTTCCACATCTATTCCATCAACTCCAAGAAACAATTTGTCACAAAAATAGTTTCTCAAACTTTTTTCAGCAGCCGTACCTATAAGGGAAAAGGATTTTTTACGCAGAACCCCTCCTGGTATTATCACCTGAACATTATCATTCTGATGCAATTGATTGGCTATATTAAGTGCATTGGTTATAACTGTCAACTCCAATTTCGAATCAAGATTTCTGACAAACTCCATTGATGTGGTTCCAGAATCGATCATAATCGTATCTCCACTACCTACAAATTTGGCCGCAGCTATTCCGATTCTTTGCTTAGCTTTAATATTAATCTTATCCTTTTCCGAAATATGATAATCAATTCCAACGGGATCCATACGCAGGGCCCCACCTCTGGCGCGAATCAAGATGTTCTTTTTTTCCAATTGTGCCAAATCATTCCGAATGGTAACTTCACTAACTCCTAACTTAGTACTAAGTTCCCTAACATCGACCTTCCCATTAAATTCGAGATCCTCAATTATAAGGGATCTACGCTCCACCGTTGAATTTTTTTTAGACATAAGTTGTATGTTGTATTAATTGATGACCTAAACTTTAAGGCCCCTAATGATTAAAATAATTAACTTTCTTATATAAAAAAAGGAATATTGCAAATCTAAGGAAAAGCAGCCACTATAACCCACATTGATGCATATTCAGCCTTGCAACCTTTTATACCAATTTCGTTAATTCCCAGGCACATACCTGTGTACTTTGTCGTGCATGGTATACAGTATAAATTCTTCTCCTTCATTTACCAGAATTGGACTGGAATAATCCCCTTCCACTATTGGGTTATCGGAATATTTTGTCCAATGTATCAAATCTGTGGACATTGCCACGTTGGATGTCCATAGTGCCACCACCCCTGGTTTCATCCAATCCGGATTTGAAGAACCATGGTAATACATAAAATATTGGTCCTTATACTTAACAATTTGATTTGCCGCCACTGCTCCAGAATCGTAACCTTCCGGCCCCATTTTTAATACTTCCTCATCCTTAACATTGGTCCATGTCTTAAAATCCTTGGAGGTTGCCAACCATATACCTAAATCATCCCGTTCATAGAAAAGATACTTTTTATCCCCTTCTACCCATACCGTTGGAGTACCAAAAGGTCCTGGATCGATTGGCTTCCCATTGGCTTTCAAAATGGTAAGGTTTCCTTGGGACGTCCAATCAATTCCGTCTGTAGAAGTCAATAAATGGGCAACATCGTTCTTACCCTCAGCGAACATATAGTACTTCTGCTTATATTTAACCACCTGCATATCTTCAATCCATGTTTCAGTAAGTAGGGGCCTTTCCGTATAACGCTCCCAGTTTATTCCGTCTTTGGAAGTGGCCAGCCCTAGAAATCTCTTAGGGCTAATACTATCATTATATCCCGTATACCACATTTTATAAATATTATCCTCAAATAATATATAGCCCCTTTCCCTTAAGTTTTTGTCCCAGGCATTTTGTGTATTGGCTCCCTCAAAAACAGGAGCTATAGGATTTGGTTTAAAAGAAACCATTTCGGATGGAAAATCTTCACTTACTTGGAATTTAGCTACTTCCTCCTTTTTCCCTTTACATCCCAAACATAGTAAGAATGCATATAAATACACGACGTATTTTTTCTTTTTCATTTTAAATTATTTTTATTAATTATTTGTTCACCCATTGCGATATTTTATCGACCTTCAAAAATGCATCGGGAATATTTAAATTCGAATATAGGTCTTCGGTCCACTCAAAACTGCTTGGTGAATTCCCAACTATTACTAATTTATTCGGAAAATGTAAACCTGCCACCTGGGGTATATCGGTCACCCTCAAACTATTTAGCATTTCCAACGCCTCCCCTCGACCCGATGGATCGCTCACAACATTTTGCGTTGGAGGTGGATCTTTAAGCAAAAGAGTTTTTACATTACCATCCAGCAATGCCGCATAGGCGGCGACTACCGCCATTTCTCCTTGGGCAGCTATATGAATTGTTTTGGTGTTGATACCGGGTAACTCCCGTAAGGCCTGTAAACACCTCAATACATCATAAACCCTCATCGAGGCAATTGTACGGCCAGTCCAAGCAGCAGATCTTCTAATATGCCATTGCAAGCTAGGCGACCAACCGGTCTCGCCTATGCCTCGGGCTTCAAAATAGGCTACCTCCATATCCTTCAATGCACCGGCAACCATGGATTCAGAAGACCATCGCTCTTCGTCAGGATTTCTCAGAACCAGTAACAACGGACGGGACGAGATGGAATCATAAAGGTTTCTTCGTAGTAAGGTGAATTTTAGACGCCACCCATCCTCAGGAACAAAACTGTAATCCTGTCTCTGTGTACCACCCCCGTCCAAAGCCCGAAATTCGGACCTAATATCCAGAGAAACAGGCTGTTTCGGGAATGCCCCAAATGTTTTTTCCTTTAAAAAAGTCACTACCTCCCGTTGATAATTGGTGAACTCCGCCATATGCCCTATATACGGAGGGGACGCCAGTTCAACAAAGGAATCTTGAATAGTCATGGTCCTGTCATCCTTTGGCGGCCCACTGATTCCGTAGACTTTTAAGGCTTCATTGCTTAATTCCTTAGTAATATCAATTTCCCCAATTTGTTCTACCGACCTATCAACACCTTTAAGTTCCTTAAGGAAGAATAATAAAATCTCGGGTCGTAATTCTTCTGTGGACCCATAACTATGTGGCCCACTGGCTTCTTTCATAATTAGATTATCCGATTTTCCGTAAAATGAATAAATTGGTTTCAATTTATTGAACAAGGTATGTACCGATTCTATAGAGTAATAGAGATCGTTTTTGGTTTGAGCAATCATAAACGGTCTTGGGGCTATCAAGGCTCCTATATCGGAAAAATCTATTCCATAGGTATTTATTGGCATCATACAATCGCAATGGTCATCAATGGTCTTTTGAGTTATTTGACCTTCCAATGAGCCAGCCCCCGCTACTGCAGCCGCAGCTTTCACCCGCTTATCAACAGCTGGCAAATACCAACTTTGGGATCCTCCACCTGAAATTCCAGTAACCCCTAATTTGTCCTTATCCACTTCGGGCATTTCGCTTAAAAGGTCTAATCCCCTTATTCCGTTCCATATTTCGACACCTCCAGGATTGTAACCCATGCTGTACCATTGAAACCAACCATTTGATTCTTGGCCTAAATGTTCCCCTTTCACCTCCCCTCTTTGAATGGTTTCAATGATTAAACAAACAAAGCCATTTTGGGCAAAATTTTTAGCATGTGCCTGATAATGGTGCTTTTGGGTATGGGAATGCCCACAGACATATAAAATAGCCGGAACCGGCTTTTTAATACCATCCGGAATATAAAGGTTGGCAGGCACATATAGTCCCGGAAGTGATTCATAGTACAATTTTTCTATGCGATACCCTTCTTTTTGAATGACCCCGGTCTTGGTAATTTTAAGCGCTGGTCTATTTCCTTCGAGCAATTTTCCCTGTAGCCCCATCATCTCCACAAATTGCTCGTAACGTCCTTGTCTAGCTGCTTCCCAATCCTTGAGATTATGGATATCCATTAAAGCATTTTGGGTAATCCCACTAGCAACATTACTAAGATAGCACCTTATATTATTGGGCTGATCAAAATTGGGTGCCACCTTAAAATCGGACACTTGAGAAAAAACCACTGCATTACCCAAAATAAAAATACAAACTAATAACTTTACCTTGCCCATATTAAATTCTATTTAATTTATCCACTACCCCCGACTACTACTATAAAGGACCAATATATTTATTGGATACTACAACTTCGTCAAATAAAATTTGATCTATTTCCCCTTCGATCCCTTTGGTCATATAATAATTCAACCAAAATAAGGTTAATTTCAATTTTTCATTATCCCTCCATTGATAGCCTTGAAAAGCGTTCCCTGATGAACTTTCTTTATTATGTCCACCTCTATTATTTATTTTGGGAAATCCTTCCCCCAAATGGAGTACTTTTTCGCCATTTATCCAAAATGCCTGCTCTCCATTAAAAGAATCTACTGGAGAGTTCAATTTTATCATAAACTCTACACATATCCATTCCCCCACAGGTGCTTTTTTCTCGGTTTTAGGGAAGAATACGTTGCCCCAGTAGTTTTTTGGACTTCCCGCCATGTGCATCCAATAGGTATAAAATCCCCAATGCCAATTTTTATTATCCGGGAATTCTATTCCAGACATTAAAAAATCCTGCCCATTAGGCTTAAGCCCTGCCAATCCCATGGGATATGGCACAGCGGGTTGATATCCCCCCAATTTTACCAAATGATGGATGTGGCTATTTCCGGTCAAAAATTTAACATAAAAACGTGCATACAACACCTCATGGCCCATTGGAAAACTTTTAAAAAGATGTCCCCCCTCATTCTTTCCGGCAACATAGGTCATCATAAGCGATTTTTTTCCTGAACTTCCTTTTGGGACATCGTTGGACAATGACATGCCTTTGGAGTTTTTACTATCGTCCCAATTCTGTA
Organism: Arenibacter sp.; assembly: GCA_041582955.1. Taxonomy (GTDB): domain Bacteria; phylum Bacteroidota; class Bacteroidia; order Flavobacteriales; family Flavobacteriaceae; genus Arenibacter. The sequence goes on along the minus strand of JBFHGV010000032.1, from coordinate 5,519 downwards.
GCACCTCCTCCACTGAGGCCTTTTCAAAATCCTCGTGAAAAATAACCCTATTTTCTTTCTTAAGGGAATTCCCCCCATCATGCACAAAAGTGTCTTGTAGGACTATAAAACAGCATACCAAAATAAGTAATTTCACAAGCGTAAAATTTTAATTTGCAAATTAATATTCAATCAAATTGTTATAACCCCTTTCTATTTATTTTCAGGAACCACTCGAATCAATAGATGGTCGCGGAAACCAATATTAATATATGGACTATCTCCATGTACATTGGCCATTTTCCGATTATTGGCATAGTCATATACCTCATAATTCACCCCTTTTCTCAACCCCCGTAATTCAATACTATCTACTTTTGACCAAAGATCGGCGTACAAGCCGTAAAAAAGCTGTCCTTCTTTTTCCACTACATGTACTTCGGGCCTATCAAAGGCTATATCATAAAGATTGGTATAGGTGGCACTACTTAGTTTCTTTTCATTATATTCCTTCACCCAGCGCTTCCAATCCAATTGTTGTTCAAGGTCCAGATCCGTATAAAAAGTAGTCACTTGCGCCCCGGTACCCATGGCACTTTCAAAGTCCTGAGGCACTGAAAAACCACTCCACTCATCTTCTGGCACCTGATAACAGTCCCCAACGGCATAAGCAGGACCGTGAATGGCTTTTTCCACTTTTATTCTACGTCTAGTTTGCAATGAGTTAATGGGGTCGGAAGCATTCGCTATATCGTAATAAGGCATATTATATGGTGAATGGGGTACAGCACAAATACATACCTCGTGAATGGAATGCTTCTTATATTTATCCAAGGTCGATTTTATTACCTCAAATACTTTCGGAACCTCCTGGAAAGATTCCAGAGGAGTAGCATGATTGTGCACCACATTAAAACAGGGAGGTACGGCCGATAGTCCTCTGGTGTCGGAATAAAGACCATCATAATCCCAATCCACCACAAAACGTTTTACCAGATTCTCCACATGCTTCATTGCCGGTTCATATGCCGGACATAATTGGTACAATCCGCGAGCATCTACTGGATACGTGCCGGCCTCATCCATAACCAAATACTCATTGTGATTCTTAGCCAATTGGCTCTCGGCGCTGACACCCAACGGATACCACCACAGATTGGTTTTAAAACCCTCTTCATGTACTCGATTTACAAATTTGACCATATCCTGACTGCCACTAGGGAATTTTCCAATAGCTTTGTTAACTTCCCAGTCCCCATAATAGTCAAACCAACCATCATCCAGATTTGCTACCTTAATTCCCATATCCTTAAGTTCTGGGAGAATTCCATAAATTTCATCCAACGTAAAATCCAACTCAAAGCCCCAACTTTTCCAGTAGGGTTCATATGCCGCCTCAGGCGATGACCTTGGAATATTTACTCCTCGTTTACGCAAAAGATTTCCATAGGTATTTAGCGCATTGTAAAAGTCCAACTTGTGAAAGATGACAGTGGTCATTACAGTGGTATAAACTTCATTCGGAGACAACCATTTTTTTAAGCCGAGGCGTTCCTCCGGTATTTCAGTTATACCCATCTCAACAGACGTATCGGTATTCATCCTTACAGGTAAGGAAACCCATTCCGGCTGTTTTCCCAGATGCGCCAATGCCACACCCACATTTTTTCCCCAAACATCAATAAATGGCATACCTCCTCCTATAATTTCTCCTTTCTCAGTGGGATGCATCCCTTGAAAATTATCCTGGGAAAAACCGGGTTCAAGACCTATTACAGCATAGTCCCTGCCCCATTCGTTTACCCCGCCTTGAAATGAAACCAGATTGTACTTTCCGTTTTCAACTACCAAGGATTCCTTGGTTTTTAAAGATACCCTTTGAGTGTATATGGTATCAATTCTTATTTTTTGACTCCCAATATTACGATAGGAAGTTTCAAAAATGGCCGCATTATTAAATTCCTTTGGAAAAAGAATGGTGGTTGTTTTTTTAAGTGAGACATCTTGATCGATATACATGCCAATAATATCCATTTGTAGACATTCACCAAATTCATTGTGATCAATTAATTTCTGAACTACCCTATCCATGTCAATTTTGAAATTAGAGTACAATTTACCACTGACTACAATACCTTCCTGAACCTCAGGGTTAAAATAAGTCAAGCTATTGCCCTCGGCATCCATCCAATTTATTTCCCGGTTAAAATTGGAGAAGATCTTAATTTGGATATGTTCCGAATTGAAGTCTACCGATTGGGCGCCAACTCCAAGGATGGCCAATGAGGCTATTAGTGTAAAATATATTTTTAGTAAAACTGTTTTCATTAACGATATTTATTTTTAACCCTTGATAAAACTAGGTAGCCACCACCCTATTCCACATTAAACCCTTGGTGCCATCTGCTCCATGCCGACCATTGTCCATAAGTGCTTTGTTGACGAACCCTGGCAAAGTAAATAGTTCCGGGAGTCAATTTCGATTTCCCCTTTAAGGGGCCCATAAAGTTGCCTGTTTCCGTATTGACAATAATTTTGCTACTCTTACCCAAATTATTGGACACAAAAACTTTTTTCGCACCATTGCAATCGGAAGCCAATTCTACTTCCCAATTCTTTAATTTCCCAGGTCCATGGTAAGGAGTTTTTACCAAAGTGGGATTCCGGGGACAAATCACAGGTCCGATGGGCACTGTTGCAATAATAAAATTATCATACCACCGACCTTGATCTTTAAGGGAGCCTTTGTTCCAATACGACTCCAAAAAAACAGCATTTATTCCATTTTTGGTATAGTTCCCCCTAAAATTCAGATCTTTGCGTTCCACTTCCAATTTACCATCGATCCAAAGCTGGTTTATCCCATCATTTTTGCCAGGTGTATTTAACTTTACCCTGGATTCTACCAAGATCCAATACCCGGATTCTTCGGTAGAGGTCAGTGGAAATATTGAAGTTGGACTATTCCCCAGCCAAACCAGATTATCAAAATCATTATACTTGGTTGTAATTATACTGTCGGTTTGATCATATACACCCCGAGCCGGATCCAAAGTTAGCACGGGTCCCCCACCATTCCACACATGTGCGATCATCGCCTGTTTCCATGTATCGGAAACTATACTGGTTGCCCTTGACATTTTTGCAGGGGAACCGTTCCAGCCGTATTCATGCTTTACATAGATACGCCAGTAAATTTCATCAAACGATTGTCCTTGTTTTATAACTGGACCATTTCCCGGAAAATCCCCAAAAGCCACCTTCCTATCTCCATGTCCAAAAACATCCCCTTTATTAAATCCTACATTTACCGAGCCTCCCTTAACTCCAAAATTAACAATGGTATCCAATGCCCCACGGGAATCCATATACTGTTTCTTCGTAGAAAAATCGTCGTACCAGATGGTTTCCGTTAAATCCTTGTGATACTGATCAGAAGACATGGCAACATAATCTATATGTGGAGTTTCCACATTAGACAACCCTTTTCCTTTAGCTCCCCCTTCCATAGCCAAACCATTTTGATTCTGACTTGCCTCTTCAAAACCAAATAAGGTAAAAAGGAAAACGAATAAAAGAAAAACCATTTTACGTCCCCCTTGTAACATGGACACAAAAACTTGGATATTTTTAATCGTCCTATTCACCGGGGAACATTTTTAACCACTTCCTGGCATTGCCATTGTATATCTTATCTACCACTTCCTTAGGCAGTTTCAACCCGCGAAATTCATTATTTACCCTATCACTGGTCATAATGTCATCGGTTACCAAAAACTGCCAATCCAGTATCCAGGCATCGTGCATTTCCCTTATTAATTTTTTCGGATCATCCTTTCCCCCGTCCGACAAGTCCGTGGCATATAGAATTCGGTCCTGGTATTTAATAAAAAACTCCCTTACTTTTTCCCTATCCTCAATTGTTTGGTAAAAAACCTGACCTATACGGGCAGCAAGATCTATGGACATATTGGGGAATTTATCCAATCTTTTCGCCAATTCGTCCACGCTCCATTCCAAACTGCCCATATGGGCTCCAACAAAAATGAGCTCTGGATGTTTTTCAAGCATTCTGTCCCGTGCCGCAATCTGATCCTCATAGGTAGGCAGTTCAGGATGCTTGTGCATATGATACTGTGGATGCTCTTCAAAATAGACTCGATCATTGTTTACAGACATCTCCTCTAATGGCAACCAACAATTTTTTGGTTCGCCCAAATGCCCAATTACTGGTATTTTGCGCTCGGTTAAAAACTTGAATATGGCATCTAGCTTGGGATCGTCCACCATTACTAATTGCCCGGTAGAATCCTTAAAGACCATCCCTACATTTTTCCAAACTTTTACCGCTAGGGCGCCTTCGTCTATATTCCTTTTCAACCAATCCAAAGTTTGGTTTAACCAATTTGGATCGTCCCATTCTTTAATAGAAAATGCCGTTGCCATTTCAAAACTTTCAGGATGCCTGGTCTTTTGATCCAACCTGTAGGCGAACTCCTCTTCAACAAATTCCCTTCCCTTGGTAAAATCCACTACAATATTCAAAAGCTTAAAATTGTCCCTCTTAGCCTGTTCCACAAATACGTCCCTATTAGTTGATACGTGTATATGGGTATCTATCTTTTCTACCTTACCAAAGTCTTCCAAGGTGTAGTAGGCCTGTTTTTCCGAACAGGACAATAGGGTGAATAATACTAAGCAACATAAAACTATTTTCATGGGTATGGCATTAATTATATAAAAGGTATTGATAACTCTTAAAATTTCAACTGAAAAGATTTCCTATAAGCCCTTAACTTTTCTAGATACCCCTCCATATCCAAAAGTTGCTCATCATATATCAAATAGCTCATGTCCGGGGTTCTATTGGCAAAATGCCTTGAACGATCCATTTTGAAAAAATATTTTTTAGAAGGGGTAGACATACCTTTTGGCAATCTTGTTTTTTCCCATACGCTTACTAGATCTGCAAATACTTTTTGTCTTCGGGCCAGACTATTCCCTATAAGCTGTTCCGCTTTTTCCAAACTTCCCAAAGTTGCCGATCGGTCCATAAATGCATTCTTATGGGCTTGTGTTATAGTATACTCCAATTCGGAAAGATCCAAGTAAGTAAGACAGGTATGTTCTATCAATTTTGCAATACTTTGATAGACTTCAAAATCGTAGGCATTTCTCTCCACCTGCCCCATATTTATATCAATAATCTGTAAAGCCCTTTTCATACTCTCTTTTTGCACTCTGGACCTTTTTAATATTTCTGCGTACTCGTTATTCCAATACTGGTCATATTCTACATATTGCCCTCTGGGAAGATCAGGTAAGTGGGTCTTACCAATATCTCCATGATGCCAGACATTACGCTCCATGGAATGGGCATAATAATAAGCGCCCTCATTGAGAAGCTCATAAAGCTCTTCCATATCCTTTACATTTGGACCATAATAGTTCTGAAAAAATGAATTTTCAAATTCCTCCAGGTTAGGCGCTGTAGCATTCCATGAGTACTGCGCGGAGGTTGCAAAGCTTAACATCCACAT
>JBFHGV010000031.1:0-12472 GCA_041582955.1 Arenibacter sp. | reverse complement strand
TTTGCAATGACGGCATGTTGAAATGGGAATAAAAATATGGAAGGTCATTGCGAGGAGCGAATGTGACGACGCAATCTGTGGTCTTTGGTCAGAATAAGAGAGATTGCTTCACTTTGCCTGCTTTCAACGGCTCCGTTCGCAATGACGGATAAAGAGGATTGGGAGGGAAATATCTTAGCTGTCTGATGACGGCCTGCTTAGCCATGATAAGAAGAAATGCTAGGCAACTTTCTTCATTAAAACAAAACAAGGACAGCGCTTGCATCTTTTGGATTCCGATTTCTTGTACTTATCACAGCACTTTGGCTTGCACCCCTTGGGGGCCATGGCCAAAAGGGCCATTTTGCGCTCCTTTTTTAAAGCCTTCTTAAGCTTCTTTTCCTCTTTTTTTTCTTGTTTTTTCTTTTTGCCCACGGAAATAAAATATCGACCGGGCAAAAGTATTTATTTTAATTCAATCTAAATAAGATTAAATGTTATAATTATGCCTAAGGTCAACATTGTCATGCTAGTAGGTGTATAACTTTTGTGCCATAGCAGAACAAACCCCACCTCCTTGGTGGGGTTCCTAAGTGAAATATCGTTGCACTGGTGTTGACTCTAAAAGATATCTAGGGCTTTCCCCTAAGGCTGAAATGAATTATTTTGGGGTAATAGCAACACTATTGGCCGTAATTTGTTGTATGTCACGATCAAACAGGTACAAACCTCCCTTATCGTTGCCAATAAGGTTTATTTTGTCCAGAATAGTTCTGGCCAATGCCTCTTCTTCAATTTGTTCGGCCACATACCACTGTAAGAAATTATGGGTGGCATAATCTTTCTCCTCCAAGGTTACATGTACCAGCTCATTAATACTGTTTGATACAAATACCTCGTGTTCCAATAATTCCTGGAACATTTTCTGAAACGTCACAAAGTCGGTTTTGGGGGCATTCAGGGCAGAAACTTGGGCGTGTCCCCCTCGCTCATTGATATATTTTACCAGTTTTAACATGTGCAGGCGCTCCTCGTCAGATTGGTTGTACATAAATTGCGCAATCCCTTCCAGTCCTTTTCCTTCGGCCCAGGAGGCCATGGATAAATATACCTGTGAAGACTCAGCTTCTATACGCACTTGCTCGTTTAAGGATTTTTCTAATTTCTTGGATAGCATAACTTTATAATTTTAACTAAAGTTACGAATAATTGACTCCCTTTAGAAGCTTTGGGTTCAAGTTTTGACCTTATTTGTGCAAGGCCAATTGTATGCGCTTTCTGGGGATATCCACTTCCAATACCTTTACTATTATTTGTTGGTGGAGGCTTACGTGTTCATTTACATCCTTTACAAAACTATCCGATAGGTTGGAGATATGGATCAGGCCGCTTTCTTTTATTCCTACATCCACAAAGCAGCCAAAATTGGTGATGTTGTTGACAATACCTGGTAGCAGCTGTCCGGCGCTAAGATCCTCAATAGTCCTAATATTTTGGTTAAAGGTAAACACCTTGGCTTTTTCCCTTACGTCCAGTCCGGGTTTCTCCAACTCCTTTACAATATCCTCCAAGGTGGGCAGTCCCACATCTTCCGTACAGTATTTTTTTAAATCTATTTTTTTTAGGACCTCCTTATTGCCTATTATATCTGTAAGGGGTAGGCCCTGGTCTTTCACCATTTTTTGTACAAGTGGGTAGCTTTCTGGGTGCACGGCAGAATCATCCAATGGATTCTTTGCGTTTTTGATGCGTAAGAAGGCAGCTCCTTGCTCAAAGGCCTTGCTTCCTAGTCTTGCCACTTTTTTTATTTCAGACCTACTGCCAAAGGCGCCATGTTCATTCCTATAGGCTACAATGTTCTCTGCCAGTTTGGGGCCAATTCCGGAAACATAGCTCAGTAAGGGTACGCTGGCGGTGTTGATATTGACCCCTACGGTGTTTACGCAGCTTTCTACTACGGCATCCAAGGAATTTTTTAGCTGATTTTGGTCTACATCGTGCTGGTACTGTCCAACGCCGATGGATTTCGCATCTATTTTCACCAATTCGGCCAAAGGGTCTGCCAGGCGCCTTCCTATGGATACGGCCCCCCTAACGGTAACATCGTAATTGGGAAATTCGTCCCTGGCAATCTTGGAAGCGGAATATATGGAGGCTCCGGCCTCGCTTACCACATATACCTCTATAGGGTTCTTGAACTGTATGCGCTTTATAAGCTGCTCCGTTTCCCTGGAAGCGGTACCATTTCCTATGGCGATGGCCTCTATTTTATAGGCGTCTGCCAGAGAGCTTATTTTTTTAATGGCCCCTTTGCTGTCGTTTTGCGGGGCATGGGGGTAAATGGTCTCATTGTGCTCCAGTTCGCCCTGTGCACTAAGGCATACCACCTTACATCCCGTTCTAAATCCCGGATCTATGGCCAATATTCTTTTCTCGCCCAAGGGTGAGCCCAATAACAGTTGTTTTAGATTTTTTGAAAAAACCTGAATAGCCGATTCATCGGCCTTTTCCTTGGCAGACCTCAATATTTCCTTGGATAGCGAAGGGTAGAGCAGTCTTTTGTAGGCATCCTGAATGGCCAATTGCAGATGTGGGGTTGTGGCGTTATTGCCTTTGATCAGCCTGTACTCTATGTTGGACAGGGCCTTGTCATCATCTATTTCTATTTTAACGCGGATATAGCCCTCGTTTTCGGCACGCAATATTGCCAATAACCTATGGGAAGGACAACGGCTTAAAGGCTCGCTCCAGTCAAAATAATCCCTAAATTTTTGTGCTTTTTCCTCTTCCTTTTTGGTAGATACCACTTTGGTTGTGATCAATGCGAACCGTTCCAATTGCTTCCTAAGTTGATTGCGGATATCGCTGCGTTCGTTGATCCATTCCGAAATAATATGTCGGGCACCTTCAAGGGCGTCGTCTTCATTGGGGACCGCATCGTTTAGGTATTTTGATGCCTCAAAGTCGATTTCATCGTTGCGTTGAGCAAAGATAATCTTGGCCAAAGGTTCCAGGCCGTTCTTTATGGCTGTCTCGGCCTTGGTCTTTCTTTTTTTCTTGTACGGAAGGTAAAGGTCTTCCAAGGTAGTAAGGTCCTCGGCCTGTTCAATTTTATTTTTTAATTCCGGACTAAGGGATTGCTGCTCCTCTATAGCCTTAAGGACGGCTGTCTTCCTTTTCTCCAGTGCCTCAAACTGTGCCTTAAACTGCACAATGGCCCCAACTTGTACCTCGTCCAAATTTCCGGTGCGTTCCTTTCGGTACCTGGAGATAAAGGGTACGGTACAATCCTCATTTAAAAGGGCAACCGTATTCTCTATTCCCTTTAAGGGAAGTTGGCTGTGCTTGGAAATGTAAGAGGTTAAGTTCATAGGGGGTTTAGGTTAAAAAAGTTTATTGGACCGGGATTTCCTGCCATTGGCCAGTGGGAGGCGCCTAATTTATGGTCTCCCCATTTTCAACCCCATCTTCATCGGGATTTACAAAAACCAGTTTTCCTTCGGCATTTTCCGTCATTAGGATCATTCCTTCACTTTCTACGCCACGTAGGGCCCTTGGGGCCAGATTTACCAATACCGTTACCTTTTTGCCTACGATGTCTTCTGGGGAAAAGCTCTCTGCAATCCCGGATACTATTGTTCTTACATCCAATCCGGTATCTACTTTTAGCACCAAAAGCTTTTTGGCTTTGGGCATTTTTTCGGCCTCAATAATGGTACCCACCCGCATGTCTAGTTTGGAAAAATCATCAAAACTAATAATATCTTTTTGTGGGCTTACTTCTTTGTTCATGGTTTCGTTTGCTTTTTTGGTAGCTTCCAGTTTGTCTAGCTGTGCCTGTATGCTACTGTCCTCTATCTTACTAAATAATAACTCTGCTCCTTTGATTTGGTGGCCTGCAGCAATCAGAATTTCTTTTTCCGCTACTTGGTTCCAGCTATCCGCACTACTTAGGCCTTCACCACTATTGGCACTGCCAAGATCCAAGATGTTTTTAAGCTTTTCCGAGGTAAAAGGTAGGAAAGGTTCACTTAATATGGATAGGGCCGTAGCTATCTGAAGGGCAACGAACATAATGGTTTTTACTCTTTCCTCGTCTTGTTTAATTACTTTCCAGGGTTCTTCGTCGGCCAAGTATTTGTTTCCAAGTCGGGCTAGGTTCATTACCTCCTGTCCGGCTTCGCGGAAACGATATCTTTCTATGGAATTGGCAATGATCTCCGGATATTTTTTCAGCTCGTCCAAGGTTTCTCTGTCCACAGCACTGTAATTGCCCGGTTCCGGTACTATACCCTTGTAATATTTATTGGTAAGGACCACCACCCGGTTGATGAAATTACCGTATATGGCAACCAGTTCATTGTTGTTTCTAGCTTGGAAATCCTTCCAGGTAAAATCGTTGTCCTTGGTTTCCGGGGCATTGGCAGTAAGGGTATACCTAAGCACATCTTGCATCCCTGGGAAATCTTCCAAATATTCATGTAGCCATACCGCCCAGTTTTTGGAAGTGGACAGTTTGTTGCCTTCCAAATTTAAAAATTCGTTCGCAGGTACGTTTTCTGGCAAAATAAATTCGCCATGCGCCTTTAGCATACTTGGGAAAATAATGCAGTGGAAGACAATATTGTCCTTGCCTATAAAATGCACCATTTTGGTATCCTTGGATTTCCAATAAGGCTCCCAATCCTTTCCTTCCCTAGCAGCCCATTCTTTGGTAGAGGAAATATAGCCTATAGGGGCATCAAACCACACATAGAGTACCTTGCCTTCACCACCTTCCACCGGAACGGGGATTCCCCAATCCAGGTCACGGGTTACCGCCCTAGGTTTTAATCCGTCATCTATCCAAGACTTGCATTGGCCGTATACGTTAGGCTTCCAATCGTTCTTATGTCCTTCCAAGATCCATTTTTTCAGGAAGTCTTCGTACCTGTCCAATGGTAAAAACCAGTGTTTGGTTTCCTTGAGGGTAGGTACGGCCCCTGATATGGTGGATTTAGGGTTAATCAGGTCCGTGGCATTTAAAGTAGATCCACAATTTTCACATTGATCCCCATAGGCCTCCTCATTGCCACACTTAGGGCAGGTGCCAACAACAAACCGATCGGCCAAAAACTGCTGTGCTTCCTCATCGTATAACTGAGCCGTAGTCTCTTCAATAAAGTCGCTTTTTTCATATAGATTTAAGAAGAAGTCAGAGGCGGTTTTATGGTGGATCTCGGCCGAAGTACGGGAGTAATTGTTAAATGTTATTCCAAATTCCTTAAAGGATTTTTTTATGATGCCATGGTATTTGTCTATGACATCCTGAGGACTTACACCTTCTTTTTTGGCTTTCATGGATATGGCAACGCCGTGCTCATCACTTCCACAGACAAAGGCTACATCCTTGCCCTTTAATCTTAAGAATCTGGCATAGATGTCCGCAGGCACATATACCCCGGCCAAATGCCCTATATGGATGGGACCATTGGTATATGGCAGTGCAGCGGTAATGGTATATCTGGCTGGATTCTCTTGGTTTTGCGACATTATTTGTGAATTAGGCTGCAAAAATAAAGATTTTTACGAGGAGGCGAGGCATTCCCGTAAAAAATAAGCCTTCGCTACCCTGAAAAGAATTCAGAGTGTACGAAGGCCATCTCGCATAGTAAGTAGGGGTGAATTTATGCTACCATAATAGACTTGCTAAGTTTTTGATCTTGAACCTGAATTCTATAGATATATTTTCCGGAGGCCAAATAGGTTTTTAGGCGCTCTCTTACGTTTATTTCGGTTGACCCTTCCAGCATTATTTCGTTGAATACTGATCCCAAATACTGACCCATGATATTAAAGATCTGTATGTCTACATGGGCCGAAAAAGGCATTTCCAGGTAGATATGTGGTGTTTTGTCCGTTGGGTAATAGGGCTTGTGCACTATGGCATCTAACAGTTCTGGACTTGGATCCTCGGTTGGATCGGTGGGCGATGGGGGCGTGGGCTGTCCATCGTTATAGGTAATGTCCGGAAAGTCTACACCGCTACAATTAAAACCAAGGTTTACCGGGCTGTATTTATATCCGTCCATTATATGTTGTTCCACAAGGGGAATGTCTACGCATAGCCATTCTGCCAGTACAGTGGCGTACAGATTCCTAAAGTCCATGGTGTATTCCAGGTTGCCCCTGCTATTGGGTTCGTCCAAAGAGGGATGCTCCCCAACAAAGGCACTGCCGTTAAGCCCAGATCCAAAAAATAGGGTGGGAGCGGCCTTACCGTGGTCGGTTCCATTGGAGCCGTTTTCAAAGATCCTTCTTCCAAATTCGGAAAAGGTCATGCTCTATACCTTGTCATCCTGCTGGGTAAAGGCAAGGTCATCATAAAAATTATCTACGGCTATAGAGAGTTGGGTCATTAGTCGTTCGTGTACCAGAGGTTGATTGCCATGGGTGTCAAAACCACCTAAACTGATCATGTATACCTTGGTGCCCAAATTACCTTTTATCAATCTGGCCAACAATGCCAATTGTCTGGCAAAACCATTGTCTTGGTATTCAATTTGATTGGCTCCACGCATATAGGCCTCATGTATTTTACCGGCATATTCATTGGTTACGTTTGATACGCCCCGTAGAAATTTTATCTGATCGCTGTACATGCAACTGTCAAATAGGGATTCGTCCAGGGAATATTGCAAACCTGTTTCGGCAATTTGCTCCAACTGGTCTATATTATTGGTGACATAGGCATAGTTGGTCTCTTCGCCCTCAAAGACCAAACTACCGTAGTTGCCTACCTGAATGGCAGCAGGACCTTCTGGCCTACTACCGGGAAAGTCCGATAGATAATCAGGATAGAGCTGTTCAAAATGTCTTCCCATCCATCCTGTGTCCCGGCCACTAAAACCTGTAGTATTCAGGTCGGTATTGGCAAAAATATCCGAACCCGTAAAATGGGACAGACTTTGGCCTTCATAACCTACACCGTGGACGGCTTTAAATTGGCCTTCGCCCCACATGGGTTCCAAAGACTTCATATAAGTAGGTACTCCAAATTCATCGGTCAACCTTAATATTTTACTTTCCGGAAGATAAATATTGGGTCTTGCATTGGCATAGACATCGTACTGTTCAATAGGGATTATAGTACTAAGTCCGTCATTACCACCAGACAGGCGTATTAAAATAAGAATATTGTCCGTTTCCGCCATTGCTATTGCGGAAGTTAAAGGGGATGGGGCAGAGGCTGTTAGAAAATTGCTGCCCAACATCATGGATCCTGACCCGGCAATACCCAAGGCCTGAATAAATGAACGCCTACTCCATTTCTTATGTTCCAGATCGTGACCATCATGGTCTTTGCCTTTATGGGGTGATGTATGGTGATTATCGCACATAATGGTCGGTTTTATTTAAGTTGAAATTCGGGTTGTCTGGAAAGGTGTCTTAAAAGTAGAAGCACCTGTGAAGGTACCTCTTGGCTTACACTTAATATCCATAACGATTGTCCGCCAGGGATATAGTCAGGACCGTAATAGTCTTCCGGAACATCCTCTATTTTAAAGGCCGACATGGCATTGTCAAAATCCTGTTGGGTAAACATTCCTTTTGGGGTAATTTTATCCACTATGGCCTGTACAACAATCTCTGGGTTGCTGGTGCTGCTATTGGCAGGGCCCACGGCATCCATGGCCAGTGTCCTGAACTGTTCGGGCTTGTCCTGAAAGAAGCCATCCAAAATGGTCTCCATGGTGAGCCAACGTCCAATTAGGAAATTGGTGTTGATCCAACTTCTGTTCCGCTGCCATCCGGCAACATCAACAGGATCAAATAACTCTTGTCCAAGCATTCCACTATAATTTATGGCACTACCTATGATTGTATCATTGTACTCAAAACCTGTTTCGTTAATGGTATGTAGATACAAATCGAACGGACTTTTTATAATAACACCTATGGCTTCGTCGTCGAAAAAATGTTGACTCTTAAAAAGTTGACTTAATACAGGGGCCAATTCAAAATTATTGCTGATAAAGGTAGCCGTGAGGCCATCTATAATGGTCTTTGCGTTGTTGGCCTCATCGGTAGAGTCCGGGTGTACAAAATATTCGTACAATTTTTTACATATGAAATAACCAATTTCGTTGGCCCTTTCCTCAAAAAGAATGTCAATAACGTCATCATATCCCCAGTTCCCGGTCCGCCCAAAGATGGTTTTGTTCTCTGTATTAAATTTGGAGGCATCAAAAAGTACTTGTTCACAGCCTATTTCTCCTCTTTCTACATAGCCCGATAGGGCTTTGGCCGTCTCAATAATGTCCTCTTCGGTATAACCATTGCCTTCCCCTAAGGTAAATAACTCATAAAGTTCACGGGCATAATTTTCATTGGGATTATTACCGTTGTTGTATACCCCGTCCAAATAATAGAGCATGGCACTGCTAAGGCCAATTTCACTAACAAAGGTTTTAAAATTGCCAATGGCATTGCGCTGTAGGCAGTTGATATAATGGTATAGAAAGGAATTACAATTGTATACGTCCAATTCTGTTACAAAATGATTGCTCCAAAAAAAACTAAGCCTATCCCTAAGGTTGTTGTTAAGTAGGTTGTTGGTGTAGGCCAACTTAAATTCTTCTTGTTGTGCTCTTATTAACTGCCCGCGTTGCTCGTCATCTTGGGGGTAATTACTGTTGTTCCAGTCTGCCCAAGTGGGCGCCTCCAATGGTGGTATATTCTGTGCTTCGGCAATAAGGCTATCTACCAAATTGCTTGCTGTTTGGCCAGTGGCCTGATCTATAGTCTGCACGGAAGCACTGAAACCCAATCTTCTATATAAATGTTGCACCCTGGCTTTATCTAAGGGGGAAGTATAAGGTGCCAAGCTAGAAGTATTACAGTTTATGAAATATTCCATAATTTATTCCGCATTTGATAGGTTATTGGTAAGGGGTTTATTTTTAACGTATATTTTATACCCAAAGTATTTTTATTAGTAAATTTTCGATAGAATTCATAACAAACTACGTGGTTTAAGGAAATTTGGACGACGACAAGGTGCATTTTTCGATAAAATACACGTTTTTTGGAAATTACAATCATTATCGTATGGGAGATCATAATGAGTTTGGAAAGAAAGGGGAACAATTGGCAACCGATTATTTGGTTAAAAATGGCTATAGGATAGCCCATAGGAATTATAGGTACCGTAAGGCCGAGATAGATATCATTGCTAAAAAGGACGATGTTTTGGCAATTGTGGAAGTTAAATCCAGAAGTTCGGATTCAATTTTGGCTATCGCGGATACAGTTACCGACAAGAAAATTAAACTATTGGTCATGGCAACAGACCATTATGTGGTGAGCAAGGACCTTGATGTTGAGGTGCGATTTGACATCATTACTGTACATAGAAATGGGGAGGATTATACCATTGAACATTTGGAAAATGCGTTCTATCACTTTTAATTATTTGTTTTATTTGTAACAATTTGTTATTTTTACAAAAAGTTTAAGAAAATGAAGACTATTTCGTCGGTCGTAGAAGACTACATTAAGAAGAAGCCGTTTTTGCAAAGTGCTCTAGCCCAGGGTATTATTAATTTAACATCGCTTTCCAGGATCGTAAAACCGGAAATAGAGGGCGAGTTGGGCAAGGATATCCGTAACGGTGCAATTGTAATGGCTTTAAAGCGACTTTCCGATGATTTGGAGTTCCGTGCTACACACAAAATTATTAAAGTTTTAAAAAATATCGGGGAGATCACCGTGCGGTCCTCATTGACCGATTATACTTTTTTGGTATCCGAATCCATTTTGGAGAACCAGACCGTTTTGTTAAAGGAGGTAAATAGGAACAAGGATGTTTTTTATACCTCCTCAAGAGGGGTGAACGAACTCAATATTGTGGTCAGCAATATTTTGGAAAAGGCGGTTGAGGAGTTGTTCAAAAACGAAAAATGCACACAAAAAGCGGAGAACCTTTCTTCTATCACTGTAAAATTACCTGCAGAAAACGTTTCCGTACCAGGGATCTATTACTTTATTTTTCAGCGTTTGGCCTGGGAAGGAATTGTGCTATACGAGGTAATATCCACTACCAATGAATTTACCATTATTGTAAACGATGAACAGGTAGATGTGGCATTTAAGACCATTAAGGATCTTAAGACTTTGTAAGGTGTATATGTGCCAATTGGTCAATGTTGCAATGTAACATTTGGCCAATGCAACAAGGCAATGATTTACAGCAGCATTAAGTTGATACGGCCTGCCCTTATTATGTCTTGGTGTTGATAAAAGCCTACTATTGATTTTTTTTCAATAGCGCCACGGCCTCCTTGTAATCCTCGGGTTTGGCAACTATACGCTTCTCCTTGTCCAGAATATAGTAGGTAGGGGTTTGATGTATGTCGTACAATGTGGTATACGGACTTTCCCATTTTCCAAGTGCAATTCCATGGATGAATCCCGGTAACTTTGCAGATTCCATTTTCCAGTTTTGCTCATCATCTTCCAATCCTATGGCAAGTACTGTTACATTGGGAATCCCTTTTATCCTTTGGTGAAGCTCGGGTAGTTGTTGCAGGCAATGGGAGCAGGTGCTGCTCCAGAAAACAATAAGGTAGTTTTTGGCCTCCTCCAAGTCGCTAAGTTTTTTGGTTTCCTCTCCCTCGTTCCAACTAATTTCTGGGGCCTGGGCTCCCGGGCGTAGGCGATTGTAAGTGGCTATGCTGTTCAGCAATTCCGTGTCCTTGGTTTCCACGGCCAAGGTCTCTAGATAGTTGTTGTATACATAATCGGCCGTGCTATTATATTGGTTCTCTGTTAGCTGGCTCCATATGGTGCCTAATAAGGCCGTTTTAAAGTTGGGGTCCAACGGCTGTAGTATTCCGGCCAGCCTAGCAATATTGGCCTGCATTTCCTTTTCCAGTTGTTCTGCGGACATTTTACGGTATGGAAGGGCCGTAAAGACATAATTAACCGCTTTATCGGTCAGGAATGCGGAACCTTGTAAAACAGGGTCGCTAAAGTCCAGGGCATCAAAATAATGTTCCTTTTTTTGTTGTACATAGGTCTCTATGTTTTTATGTCCGGAGGGAATATAGGGTTTGTTGGCAGTTATAAAGTGTCCGCTTATGAGCCCTTCTGACTTTGTTTCGTACTGTTTTTGGAGTTGATCCAGCTCCTTGTGGATATTGCTAAGAACGCTTGGGTTGGTATTGGGGGCGGAGTAAAATTGGATAATTTTATTTTCCAGTTCGTTTACTGCCGCAAAATAATTGTTGTAAAGCGTGTTTTCTACAGAATTTAGAAAACTTAGTCCTTCTTCGGTACTAAAGGACAACTCTACATCTTCCTTACCGTTATAAATGACATCAAAATAAAATTCGTCCTGGGGAATGGCATAGACCAATCTGTAGATTCCAGTTTTGGCATTTTCGGGGATTTTTATGCTAAACTTCCCCTCTTTGACCGCCGAATCTGCAATGTAGTTTTGATGACCCGGCCCCAATTGATAGGCAATAAGCCATTTAAAATCTTCAGCGGGCGATAAATTCCCTGAAATGGTATGTTGCGCTTCCATAATCAATGAAAAGCAGCATGCGATCAATAAAAAAATATTTTTTCCAGGCATCAATAATAGATGTTTTAAGATACTGTTATTCCTCCCTTTGTAACAAGGGAACTAAATGGTTGAATAGATTTATAGGCTTTGTCCAAAGTACCAATGTGCTCAAAGACCAATAAGAGCCGCAGTCCGTTCCGGGTTTGCTTTTCCTTTAATTTGGCCAATTTTGGGTGGGATTGTACAAATTGCAATACTGCTGTAAAGGCATTGCTTTGGTAAAAATCCGATTGCTGATCCGATATAAAATAGCCGATCATCTTCCCCTTTTTCATCACTATTTTTTCCAAACCTATACTGTTGGCGATCCATTTAATACGGACAGAGTTGAGTAAGTCCTCGGCCTCGGTAGGGAGCTCCCCAAACCTATCTACCAATTCCGATTCAAACTTTTGCAAGCCTTCCTCATCGGAAATCTGGTTCAGTTCAGTATAGAGGTTTAGGTGCTCAGTAATATTATTGATATAATCGTCCGGGAAAAGCAATTCAAAATCGGAATCTATTTGGGTTTCCTTGACAAAGATCTTGGCCTTGCCACCAACTTCCTCGTACAGTTCCTTGAATTCGTTTTCCTTTAGTTCGTCTATGGCCTCGGCCAGTATTTTCTGATAGGCATCAAAGCCAATTTCATTGATAAAGCCACTTTGCTCGCCTCCCAATAGATCACCAGCACCCCTAATTTCCAAATCTTTCATGGCAATATTGAAGCCGCTTCCCAAATCGGTAAATTGCTCCAAGGCCTGTATTCGCTTACGGGCATCGTTGGTCATGGCGTCATAGGGCGGGGTAATAAAGTAACAGAAGGCCTTTTTATTGCTACGCCCTACACGTCCGCGCATCTGGTGCAGGTCACTAAGGCCAAAATTATTGGCATTGTTAATG
>JBFHGV010000030.1:0-12536 GCA_041582955.1 Arenibacter sp. | reverse complement strand
TTGGCGGTATTGTGAAAAATACTTTGTAAGCCATTTAGAACCTGACTTAGGTTAAAGTCTCTTTCTTCCAATTCCAATTGTCCGGAGGCAATTTTGTTAAAATCCAAAATATCGTTTACCAAACATAAAAGGTGCTCGGAGGAGTGTTTTAAGGTATTCAGGTTTTCCAATTGCTCTGGTTTAGGATTTTCCAACAATAACAAATGGCTTATTCCGATCACCGCATTTAAAGGGGTTCTGATCTCATGGGACATGGTGGACAGGAACTCATCTTTAGCTTTGTTGGCATGGGATTCTTTTTCTTTGGCCCCTATCAGGGCCAACTCTGTTTCCTTTATCTTAGTGATGTCAACAATTGTTCCTATATACCCTTCATTTTGGCCTTCCTCAGACTTAATGACTTTTAGGGAAAAGTCCAGCCATTTGTGTTTGCCGTCCAATTGTTGGGATTTAAAGATCTTACTTAAGGTCTTAAATTTTGGGGTGCTTAGGTTAATTAATTCGGTATAAGGATTGCCTTGGGCGTCTCTAAGGAATTTGTGGTACGGTTTGCCCAAACAGTGCTTGACCTCAATACCAGTAAGGGTATACCATGCTGGGTTTAAGTAGGACCAGTTGCCATCTAGATCCATTTCAAATATTACATCCTTAATATTTCCGGCTACTTTGGATAATTGCCCGGAAATGGATTCTATATTGTTTTTTAATTGTTGGTTGGTTTGAAATAATTCTTGGGAGCTTTTTTCAAGAATGCCCTCTACTTGTTGTAAATCACTGTCAAAGGTAGTGTAGGCTTCGTTAACTTGAAGCAAAAATGGAGCAATAAGACCAAGGGTCCTATCGTCCAATTCGGCTTTTTTAAGCTGCCTTTTAAGTAGTCGGTGATAGTTGTTCATTCGGAAAAAGTTGTTATGGTCATTGTTTGATTATGCAGGGTACAGGGAGAGAATTTATCAAATGGGGCAATCTCGCCGTAGGAGTAAAACCCAGTGGTGTTAATTTCGTCACCTAGTACTTGGTTTACGGCTTCTACTTCCTCCTCAACCAACTGCTTCATCACTAAACGTCTTCCTACACAACTTATAAGAAATGCCAGTTGGCCTGGCTTTTGGTTGTTGTTTACAGCGGTGATGGCAGATTGTTCCGCCCCGCCGATTATCCTATCAATATTGGCTTTCATCAACCTAACATAAGCGCCTTGGGGAATGTTGCCGGCAAAAGTAAGACTTCCGTTTTTTTCATCTATGGCCAATATGGTCCTAACTACCGGTATGTGGTTGTCCTCGTCCCTCATGCTTAATGGGAACAATAGCCCAGAGCTAGGAAGGTCCTTGGCTTTATTGCCTAAAAAGGACTTATATAAGGCAAGGGCCGGTTGTCCGTCCAATTCATAAAGAATATTATTGTGCGATTTGGTAACCAGACGTTCTACGCCAAAGCTGTCCCAGCCACCTTTGGAACCAAATCCAATTTGCAACTTGGGACCATACAATCCTAGAGCCACTATCTTTTTGGAAGCTAACCTGTCTCCTGCAATCACGAAAGTATCCTTAAAGTCCGAACAGTCGGCTGCCAAGCCACCGGTGATGCTTACCTGCTTATCCAGTTCGGCATGCAGGCCCTTTACCAAATCTGCACCATTTACGAATAATCCGTCACTGAGTACAAAGATATGCCTTAAATCGGCTGCCTTTAAGGAATCGCTAATAGCCTTTCCAGCCTTAAAGCTGTCAAGATTAAAGTTGTTGAGGTCTACCTCCCTGAATTTAATCTTGGTATGACTGAATTGAACTGCCGTTAGGGCAATGGACGAATCCATGACCTGATTGCCCAAGATTTCACCTGCTGTGGAGCATCCAATTAAAACAGCATTGGGATACTGTAGTGCCAAGGCAGTGACAAATTCCTGGGTTCCCTGAAATTTTGGGGATGCAAAAAGAAAAAATACATCCGGTGAAAATTTGAGTTCCAGATCGTTTAGATCATTACGGTTGAGAATTATATGTTGGTAGACCTTCATATTATTTTATTTGTAAGAAAATACTTTAACACTTGTAGGTTATAATTTTCTATTTGTAATTTATTAAACAACGGGAATTTGTGTGAAATCGTATTGATCCTAACAATTTAATTGTTAATTAATTAGGTGTTAAAACTAGGTGTAGCGATAATTATTTGGCGTAAGGCCTGTGTTGGTGGGGGTACCTGACCTGGACATAGAGAGTATATGTGCAATGGGGATAACTAATAGAGGTATGTGTATTAATAAAAGCTATTAGTTTTTCCAATAACCAATAAACATTAGGGTCTAGAGGTGTTTTATCAATAAATAGTATTATTTTTGCCGACTTTTTCGAGGATATAAATGAATATAAATAGGATAATTCTCCACATCACTTCCTTCTTACATTGCTGTAATATTGTACTGTAATAATTTTTTAAATGAAAATGTTATGAGAGCGGACAAATCGAACAAAAAAGCACTTATTGCCCTAGGGGTAGGAGGGTTTGGAATAGGGATGACCGAATTCGTTATTATGGGTATCTTACCGGATGTAGCCAATTCACTGAAGATAAGTATTCCACAGGCAGGCCATTTTATTTCGGCCTATGCTCTGGGAGTGGTAATTGGAGCGCCAACTTTGACAGCTTTAAGCGGTAAGTGGCCAGCACATAAAGTATTGCTTTATCTTATGGTATGGTTTACTTTGTTTAATACACTATCAGCTTTTTCTACAAGTTACACGACCTTAATGATAGCTAGGTTTTTGTCTGGATTACCACATGGGGCCTTTTTTGGAATTGGCGCTGTTGTAGCAGGAAAGCTGGCAAAAGAAGGGAAAGCGGCTCAGGCCATAGCTACTATGTTTGCTGGTCTTACAATAGCAAATGTAATTGGGGTTCCCGTTGGTACCTATTTGGGACATCACTACAACTGGAGCCTTTCCTTTTTATTGGTAGGGATTGTAGGGGTTATCGCTATGCTAAGTATATATTTCTGGATTCCCAAACTTGGAAAGTCGTCCACTGGTGGATTTTACAAGGATTTAAAGGTTTTTAAGCGTATGGAAATTTGGATGTTAATTTTGTTGACTACCATTGGTACTGGAGGGTTCTTTGCGTGGTACAGTTATATAGCGCCGTTGTTGACCAAAGTATCCGGACATTCCGAAAGTATGGTTAGTTATGCTATGATTTTGGCTGGCGTGGGTATGGTTTTTGGCAACTTCATAGGGGCTAAAATGGCAGAAATATTTAAACCGTTAAAAGCGGTTATCATCAGCCTTTCTTTGATGGTGTTGGTATTGGTGATCAATTCCTTGATTGCGGCCAATCCTGTTGCCATTCTAATATTGACCTTTATTATTGGAATAGTCTCCTTTATGGTAGGAACGCCTATACAGCTGGCTATCATTAGGGCATCCAAGGGGTCGGAAAGTTTGGGGTCCTCCATGAATCAAAGTGCTTTTAATATGGGGAATGCTTCCGGAGCCTTTTTTGCAGGTCTGCCAATTGCTATGGGCTATGGTTTTACTTCTGCTAGTTTGGTAGGGGCTTTTATGGCCAGTATAGGTATTGGAATTGCATTATTGATAATATTGGTATCCAGAAAAAGAACCGTGAATGCCAAACGCAAGATGGCGTTCAATTAAATGCATGGATTTGTACATTTATATAAACCAAAAATCCCCAATAATGATTGTCATTATTGGGGATTTTGTTTTTAGAAGGTCAATATTGGCATTTGCCCAATTGCACCAAGGCAATTCGTTAAATGTTTTGTGCTAACCAATCGCCTAATTCACTTGTTTTATAAGATTTTCCTCCTTCGGCCAAATCTTCGGTAACAACTCCTTCAGATAAGGACTTGTTTACCACATCGCGAATGGCTTGGGCTTCTTCCTTTAGGTTGAAATCCTCGAACATCATGGCAGCAGAAAGTACGGTAGCCAATGGGTTGGCAATATCCTTTCCAGCAGCCTGTGGATAAGAACCGTGAATAGGCTCGTAAAGTTTAGTCTTGGTGCCCACGGAAGCAGAAGGCATAAGTCCCATGGAACCAGAAATAACAGAAGCTTCATCGGTTAGGATATCCCCAAACAAGTTTTCGGTTATCATTACGTCGTAGGAATTTGGCCATTGAACCAGTCTCATGGCAACCGCATCTACAAATTCATAGGACACAGTAACCTCTGGGTAGTCTTTTTCCATGGCTTGTACGGTCTCTCTCCATAATCTGGAGGATTCCAAAACATTGGCCTTGTCTACGCAGCAAAGTTTTTTGGAACGGGACATGGCCATTTCAAAGCCTTTTTTTGCCAAACGCTGTATTTCGGCACGGGTATAGGTACAGGTGTCGTAAGCTGTATCTCCATTGTCTTCACGGCCTCTTTTGCCAAAATAGATCCCCCCTGTAAGCTCTCTTAATATAATTAAATCCGTTCCTTCTATGCGCTCCCTTTTTAAAGGGGACTTGTCTATAAGCGAAGGAAAGGTGAAAGTAGGTCGCACGTTGGCAAATAATCCTAATTTCTGACGCATTTTTAGCAAACCTTGTTCTGGACGAACCTTGGCAGATGGATCGTTGTCAAACTTAGGGTGTCCAATGGCTCCAAATAAAACGGCATCCGCCGCTTCACAGACAGCGTGGGTCTCGTCCGGGTAAGGTTCTCCAACCGCATCGATTGCAGCAGCACCGGTCAATGCTGGTGTCCAGTTAATTTCATGATTGTATTTCTTTGCAACGGCATTGGATACTTTTACCGCTTGGTCAATTACTTCTGGACCAATTCCATCTCCTGCTAAAAGGGCAATATTTAATTTCATTCAGTTTTGCTTTTTGCCAGATGATCTGCAACTGGCATGGTTATAATTGTTTGTGTTGTTCCTATATAATATTCAACATTTTTTCGGTTGCCTTTATGGCCGATACGGTTTGGTCTGAGTCCAAACCTCTGGAAATAAATTCCTTATCGCCATTTTTCCATGTAATAATGGTTTCGCAAAGGGCGTCCGAGTTGCTCCCAGGGGGAATTCGAACGGCATAATCTACCAAAGTGGGCAATTCCATTTTTTTGGATTCGTATACTTTTCTCAATGCATTCATAAATGCATCATATTGCCCGTCGCCCTGAGCGTGCGCTTCAATACGTTCGCCATTAATTTCTAAAGCTAGGGTAGTGGATGGCTTTAATCCTTTAGAATGGGTAAGCACATAAGACTTTACAAAAACCTTTTGCTGAAAAGTGTCGCTATCCAGTACGTCCGAAATAATATACGGTAAATCTTCCTTGGTGACTTTTTCCTTTTTGTCTCCCAACTCAATAATACGGGCAGTTACCTTTTTAAGTTCATCATCGTTCAGTGTAAGCCCCAATTCCTGTAGGTTCTTTTGGATATTGGCTTTTCCTGAAGTTTTTCCCAGCGCATATTTTCGTTTCCTGCCAAATCGCTCCGGCATTAGGTCATTAAAGTAAAGGTTTTTTTTACTATCTCCATCTGCATGTATACCAGCCGTTTGGGTAAATACATTTTCACCAACAATGGGCTTGTTGGCAGGGATGCCAAAACCAGTGAAAGCAGATACCAGCTTACTTACCTTATAAAGGGAAGGCTCGTTGACAGTAACCTTTATATTGGGCATAAAATCATTTATGACTGCTATGACACTTGCCATTGGGGCATTGCCTGCCCGTTCACCCATACCATTAACGGTTAAATGTAGTCCGTGACAACCGGCCTTGAGGGCTTCCATAACATTGGAAACACTTAGATCATAATCGTTATGGCCATGAAAATCCAAATGTAACTTTGGGTAGCGCTGAACTATTTCTGAAATATAGGCAAAGGTTTCTGTATGGGTAAGGATTCCCAAAGTGTCTGGCAATAGAACCCTTTTTATGGGTTGTGTGGACAAGAAATCCAAGAATTGGAATACATAATCCTTTGAATTTCTCATGCCATTGCTCCAATCCTCTAAATATACATTGGTGGCAATTCCTTGCTCTGCGGCCAATGCAATGGTATTTTTTATTTCTTCAAAATGCTGTTCGGGTGTTTTCTTTAATTGGTGTGTCAAGTGGTTCATGGAACCTTTGGTAAGAAGGTTTTGTACCTTGGCACCTGATTTTTTCATCCAATCCAAGGAAATTCCTTTATCAACAAAAGTCAACACCTCTACGCGCTCCAAATAACCTTTGGAGGAGGCCCATTCTGTAATTTGCTGAACAGCAGCCAGTTCACCTTCGGACACCCTGGCAGAAGCTACTTCAATTCTATTGACTTTTAGTTCGTCCAGCAATAATTTTGCCAGTGTCAGCTTCTCGGATGCGGAAAAGGATACCCCAGAGGTTTGTTCTCCGTCCCTAAGGGTGGTATCCATGATTTCTATGTTTCTTCTTTCCATTTATGATGAGCTGGTTTCAACAATTTTTATGCCCAATGGGCAGCCTTGGTCAAATCCCATTCTTATGAAGAAATGGAATTGCTCTTTAAAAGGTGGGTAACCAAGGTGTATTTTACTATAAAGGAGTGTCTTGGGCAAATTCCCTAATGTTTTCTTGGATATTTAATAGGTAGTCAATATCGTCGAAGCCATTAAGCATGTTTTGTTTTTTATAGTCATTAATATCAAAACTTTCAGATTCCCCTGTTGTGGTCAGGGTAATAGTCTGCTCAGGAAGGTTTATCTCCAATTCCGTTTTGGGATCAGCTTCAATTGCTGCAAATATTTTCTCCAAGAAAGGAGCACTTACTTGTACAGGCAATACCCCTATGTTCAAACAGTTGTTTTTAAAAATATCGGCAAAAAAGCTGGATACAACACATCTAAATCCGTAATCGTATACGGCCCAGGCAGCATGCTCCCTGGATGAACCTGATCCAAAGTTTTTACCACCTACCAATATCTTTCCACTGTAGGTGGGATTGTTCAGTACAAAGTCCTCCTTAGGACTATTGTCTGGGTTATAACGCCAGTCGCGAAACAAATTGTCACCAAATCCTTTACGCTCGGTAGCCTTAAGAAAACGGGCCGGGATTATCTGATCCGTATCCACATTTTCTATTGGAAGTGGAACGGCCGTAGAGGTAAGTATATTGAATTTATCGTATGCCATGTTGTTGTTACAAATGTGCTTGGCGTTTTGCGCCAAACGGTGTTTAACTTAATTTTACTTTTTGTTTGTTTTTAGACCAATTCCTGCATCAATTCCCTAGGGTCGGTCACCTTTCCTGTCACAGCGGCAGCAGCAGCTACTAAGGGGCTGGCCAAGAGTGTTCTGGAGCCAGGTCCCTGTCTTCCTTCAAAATTACGGTTGGAGGTACTAACGGCATATTTTCCAGCTGGTACCTTATCGTCGTTCATTGCCAAACACGCAGAGCATCCTGGTTCACGAAGTTCAAAACCGGCTTCATGTAAAATATCCAATATTCCTTCTTCCTTGATAGCCGATTCTACTTGGTGCGACCCTGGAACCAACCAAGCTGTTACATTGTCTGCTTTTTTTCTGCCCTTAATAATAGAGGCGAAGGCTCTAAAGTCTTCTATACGGCCATTGGTACAGCTTCCCAGGAATACAAAATCGATGGGTTTGCCAATCATATTGTCCCCTTCGTTAAAGGCCATGTACTGTAGGGACTTTTTATATGTACTAACGCCACCTTCCACAGCTTCTGCAGATGGGATGCCATTGGAAATTCCGATACCCATTCCTGGGTTGGTTCCGTAAGTAATCATGGGCTCTATGGCATCAGCGTCAAAAGTGACCTCTTTGTCAAATTGGGCTCCCTCATCTGTTTTAAGGGTTTTCCAATATTCCATGGCCTTGTCCCAATCGGCACCAACCGGGGTAAATTCACGTCCGGTTATATATTCGAAGGTTTTTTCGTCTGGGGCGATCATCCCTCCACGGGCCCCCATTTCTATACTTAGGTTACACACGGTCATCCTACCTTCCATACTCATGTTGGTGAATACATCCCCGGCATATTCCACAAAGTACCCTGTGGCACCAGAAGTTGTTAGCTGAGAGATAATATACAAGGCAACGTCTTTTGGGGTAACCCCTTTGTTGAGTTTCCCGTTTACATTGATCCGCATGGACTTGGCTTTCTGCTGCATTATACATTGGGTGGCCAATACCATTTCTACCTCCGAGGTACCTATACCAAAGGCAATGGCCCCAAAGGCTCCGTGGGTAGAGGTATGCGAGTCACCACATACAATAGTGGCCCCTGGTTGCGTTATACCGTATTCCGGGCCTACAACGTGAACAATACCATTTTTTTTATGCCCAAGCCCCCAATAGGAAATACCATGGGCCTTGGAATTTTCCTCCAATGCCTTCAGCTGATTGGCAGAAAGAGGATCTTTAACCGGCAAATGTTGGTTAATGGTAGGGGTGTTATGATCTGCCGTAGCAAATGTTCGTTCCGGATACATTACCGGAATATCCCTATTTTTTAAGCCTAGAAATGCAACCGGACTGGTAACTTCATGCACCATATGGCGGTCTATGAACAATACATCCGGCCCATTTTCAATCTTATGAACAACATGGGAATCCCATACTTTATCAAATAACGTTTTCTTCATTTTATAGGGTTATAATTTATGATCTTATTAAAAATATTACACAAGAAAGGCAAATACCTACTTTTTTACTAGCATGCAAAATTAAGACTATATTGGAAATCATTGAAATTATAATTGGAATAATTACGATGTTCAACATAAATATTAATGAATGTTTGGAATATAACCTGTTTCATTTTTTATTTCGCAATCTCTTCAAAATTTATGGTCTTCACTGTGGTGGATATTCCTAAAAAAAAGGTGGCCGATTGAAAATTGGCCACCTTTTTTTGAAAAGGAAACGGTTTTGCACCGCTTTATAGATCCTTTTAGTTTATTTTGCCGCCTTATCTACTTTTAGTCTGGCTTCCCTATTTGCTATTTCCCAGGCAGTATGGAACACCAATCTTGTCCTGTTCTGTAGTAGGTCATAATTAATTTTATCGGGCGTGTCCCCAGGTTGGTGGTAGTCGTCATGGGTTCCGTTAAAGTAAAAGATAATTGGAATGTTATTTTTTGCAAAATTGTAGTGGTCACTTCTATAGTAAAAACGATTGGGGTCGTTTTCATCATTATAGGTATAATCCAATTCAATGTTCATGTATTTTTGATTTACCTCCTCAGAAAGATCATGGAGTTCGGTGCTCAGTTTGTCCGAGCCAATTAAGTAGATGTAGTTTCTATCGCCATCTCGCTTTGGGTCTATCCTTCCGATCATATCAATGTTGAGGTCGGCCACTGTTTCGGACAATGGGAAAATGGGGTCGTGGTCTGCGTAATATTTAGATCCCAGCAATCCTTTTTCTTCCCCGGTAACGTGAAGGAAAACAATTGATCGTTTTGGGCCATGCCCTTGGTCTGCGGCTTTTTTAAAGGCTTCTGCAATTTCCAATACCCCAACGGTTCCGGATCCGTCGTCATCTGCGCCATTGTATATCTGACCGTCCTTGCCTACACCTACATGATCTAGGTGTGCCGAAATAATAATATATTCATTGGGTTTTTCACTACCTCTAATAATAGCGGCAACATTTTCGGAAACAACATCCTTGCTGTTGCTCGCTATGTTTAGCTTTAAATCTGTAGTGATAATCTTAGATTTGTTTTCCGATTTAATATTTGGAAGCAATTGGTTGGCAACTGTGGCGTCTATAAAGAAATTGAAAAAATCTTCCTCTATTTCATCCTTTAGTACCATACTGCCATTGTCACGGTTTTTCATGTGATTGAACCTGTTCTTAAATCGGCCATAGTTCTCTTCATCATAATAAAACACGCCAATAGCCCCTTTACTTGCAGCTAGCTCCATTCTTTTGCCTATGGATTCGGACATATTGCTCCATACTGATTTTTGACTGGTTCCGGAGAGTGTATAGGTGCCGTCATCATTCGTAGGTTCCCCTGATCTTATCAGGACAATCTTTCCTTTGACGTCAATATTGGAGTAATCAGAATAATTGCCTTCCTCAATACCGTAGTTTACATAAGCAATGGTATTTAAATTGGCCTGTGCTGCCGTAAAAGTCAATAAGCCATCACCGTTGGTAAATTCTTTGCCGTTTATGCTTACACTGCCCTCTGGTAATTTGCTTATGACCAAGGGTACGTTTTGAAAATAGTCTCCATCGGCTTTTGCTGCGGGTATCCCTAGTTCAACATATCTGGCCTTTAGGTATTCTACGGCCTTTTTTTGTCCCGGCTCCCCTGTGTTCCTGCCTTCAAACTCATCCGAGGCATAAATATAAAGGTGTTCCTTTAAATCTTCTTCGGTAATGGAGGAAGCGTAAACTTCTGGGCTTACCACTTTTTTTGCCGATTCCGTTTGTTGGGAGATGGTCTTTTGTGAAGAGTTGCAGGCCATGGATAAACCGAGTGCAACTAACATTATTTTTTTCATTGGTAATAATTAAATAATTCAGAATTTTTCAAAAATAGGGAAATCCCAAGGAAACAATCTTACTATTTTTATAAAACTGTGTTGGTAATTGCTAAAAGTTATGCTCCGCTTCAAGTAGGTGTCGATGAGGGTGTTGATTTTTAATAATTTAAACAAAATTAATGTGGATCAGAACCATGTTTCACCATTTATATTTAGTAATGGCTATAGGATTTCTTCTATAAAGGTCAAAAATCTCTTATATATGGCCAATATTCCTTAAGTTCAGGCTTTGTTTAATGTTTAAATTTGTGTGCTATCCGGGCTGGCTGTTGAACTAGTAAGGAAAAGGCAAAGGACGGAATAGGGTGGTTGATTTTTACTTTTGTAGTTAGCGCAAAAAAAGTAGCTTTGGTTAAGGTGGTGTTGCGGTAGGGGTAATTGTGTATTTAGATCTGCTTCTTTAAATGGGTCAGATATTTCTAAAGTGCTAAATTAGTAGTGAAATCCAAATTGGAAAATAATGATTTATATATAAAGTAATTGATAATGATAACAGGCAAAAACTTTATTGGCACCGATATGTCTGCCAAAAACAACAAAACATACGCTACTTTCAACCCTGTATTGAACAAGCAAACAAAATGGACGTTTTATGAGGCTTCCCATGAAGAAATAGAAGGAGCGGTAGAAAAAGCGTCGGCGGCCTTTGAGGTCTACCGCAATTTTTCGGGTCAAAAGAAAGCTGACTTCTTAAATGCGATTGCGGACGAAATAGAGTTATTGGGAGACGAGCTAATTACTACCTATGTTCAGGAATCAGGACTTCCGGAAGGTAGGGCCAGGGGTGAGCGGGGCAGGACCATGGGGCAGCTTAGGGCCTTTGCCTCATTGTTGGAGGAGGGCTCTTGGGTGGAAGCTACTATTGATACGGCCCAACCTAATAGGCAGCCCTTGCCAAAAGTAGATCTGCGTAAAATGTTAATGCCCATAGGTCCTATTGTTGTCTTTGGATCAAGTAATTTTCCCTTGGCGTTTTCTACGGCCGGAGGTGATACGGCCAGCGCCCTTGCGGCAGGATGCCCTGTTATCGTTAAAAGTCACCCTATGCATGCGGGTACAGGGGAATTGGTGGCGTCGGCAGTGGTGAAAGCTGCAAAAAGAACTGATATGCCTGATGGGGTTTTCTCCAATCTTAACAGTAGTGATTTGGAGGTGGGGCAGTTGTTGGTGATGCACCCCAAAGTGAAAGGGGTCGGTTTTACCGGAAGCACCACTGGGGGAATGGCTTTGTATAGGCTGGCAACACAACGAAAGGAGCCTATACCGGTGTTTGCGGAAATGGGCAGTATTAACCCTGTGGTGGTCCTTCCGTCGGCCTTAGAGGAGAAGGGAGTTGATTGGGCTTCGCAATACGCGGGTTCTATTACCTTGGGTGCGGGCCAGTTTTGTACCAATCCTGGGCTTATTTTAGGAATAAAAGGTTCGGCTCTTAATGATTTTGCTTCTGTATTGAGCGAGAAAATTGAAGAAATTGAGCCATCCAGTATGTTGCATCCAAATATTCATGAGAATTATGAAAGTGGAAAAAAGGAGTTGTCGTCGCAACCAAGAACCGAAGAGATTGCCACCTATACCAAAGAGGTGGCACCTAATTTTGCTCGGCAAAAGGTTTTGAAGGTCGCTGCTGAAGATTTTTTGGCTAACCCTATATTGCATAGGGAGGTATTTGGGCCTTTTTCCGTAATTGTTGTGTGCAGGGACAAGGCCGAATTGATTAGTGCTATACAGCATTTGGAAGGGCAGCTTACAGGGACTATTTTAGGGTCTTCATCCGAGCTAAAATCGTACAATGAGGTGGTAGAGGCTTTGGTGAACAGGGTAGGGCGTATTATCTTTAATGGAGTCCCCACCGGAGTGGAAGTCTGCCCTTCCATGTTGCACGGTGGGCCTTTTCCCGCTACATCGGACAGCCGGTTTACCTCAGTGGGAACCTCTGCGATAAAAAGGTGGGTGCGCCCTGTTTCTTTTCAGAATTGGCCTGAAGCACTATTGCCCGAGGCCCTAAAGGATGACAATCCTCTT
>JBFHGV010000029.1:0-12631 GCA_041582955.1 Arenibacter sp. | reverse complement strand
GCGTCAGGAATGAAGGATATGGGCAAGGTCATGGGAATCGTATCCCAGGAATTGGCCGGACAGGCAGATGGGAAGACCATTTCCAATATAGTTAAGGCCAAATTGGCCAATTAAGAAAGCATATCTGACCGAATAGGTCAGTATAAGGCCCCGTGGCGCAACTGAATACCCGCCCGTGCCCGAACGAGTTAGGGTAGGTGTATTGGATATTGGTTGGCACGTTCGGGCGGGGCGCATCAGATTTTATAGGGAATGTATAAGGTCTATGTAATATATAGTAGTAGTTTTGAATGATATTATGTTGGGATTACGGATAACATTGAAGTTCGTTTAAAACAGCGTAATTCTGGAAAGACAAAATCGACCAAGGCTTATGTCCCTTGGGAAGTAGTCCTGACGGAGGATTACGAAACTAGGCTTGCGGCTATAGAAAGGGAAAAGTATCTAAAATCGGCTGCTGGTTGACGTTGGAGAAAATTAAATATAAGGCCCCGTGGCGCAACTGAATACCCGCCCGTGCCCGAACAAGGTAGGGTAGGTGTATTGGATATTTGTCGGCACGTTCGGGCGGGGCACATCAGATTTTATAGGGAATGTATAAGGTCTATGTAATATATAGTAGTAATTTTGAAAGATATTATGTTGGGATTACGGATAACATTGAAGTTCGTATCAAACAGCATAATTCAGGAAAGACAAAATCGACCAAAGCTTATGTTCCCTGGGAAGTAGTCCTGACGGAGGATTATGAAACCAGGCTGGCAGCTAGAGAAAGGGAAAAGTATCTCAAATCGGCTGCAGGTAGGCGTTGGAGAAAAATAAATGTACGGCCCCGTGGCGCAACTGAATAGCGCATCAGATTTCGGCTCTGAGGGTTGGGGGTTTGAATCCCTCCGGGGTCACGGATAAACCACAAAAAAGTGGTTGTGCAAGCGAGCTTCAAAAATGAAGCTCGCTTCTTTTTTGGAGCCAAGCGAAGCATAACTTTTTGTGGTTTTCAAAGCGGAGCTTTGTAGGGATGGGCGCAGCCAATCCCCAAGATCTGTTTAGTATGGAGACTCTTTTGGGGGTATAACTCATGGTGAGCTTTGTAGGGATGGGCGCAGCCAATCCCTAAGATCTGTTTAGTATGGAGATTCTTTTTAGTATGGAGACTCTTTTTGAGGGTGTAACTCAGGCGGAGCTTTGTAGCGATGGGTACAGCCTATGCCTGTTAAGGTTTCCAAAGAGTGTTTGGTGCAATTCTAAAATTGCCATTGAATTTTAATGCCTAATAGAATGTGTCTTGACTTGAAAGTTGCTACCTATCCTTGCGTTAGGGACCGCGGCGGCATCCCCGCAGCATGGCAAGGGATATAGCCAAGTGCCCGACCGACGAAGGAGGGAACGCCCCAATATTTAAGCATGGCCCTATAAAAATGGCATTAACTGCCTTTAATGTGCCTAGACCTATCTTGTTGATCTCTTTTTGCCTTTTTTAAAGGTCTCTGATCCAAAAATTGGGTTTAATGCCCCCTTCTTTTACGGTGTTTTGATGGTAGGTAGGCAAAAAACCTATCTCCTGTAAATCCCTGCGAAATTGGGTATAGGGGGAGTTAAAAATGAGCTATGGCGGTCCCAAATCTATTTTGGTCAAGGTTGCAAATAAAACATACGGATTTCTTACCTTATAAGTCTAAAAATCATCCTCTTAAATAACCATCTAATGAGATATCTCCAATTTAAGTTTATGGTCTTGGTCACAATTGGGGTTTTGTTATCCTGTAAGGAAAAGGCGAAGCCAGAAACCATCTCCGATTCCCAGCGCAACCAAAAACCAAATATTGTACTTATCCTGTCGGACGATCAAGGGTGGGGTGATTTGGGCATTTCGGGCAATACCAATCTCAGTACCCCTAATATAGACAGCCTAGCCATGAATGGGGTGAGGTTTAATCATTTTTATGTAAGCCCTGTATGTTCCCCTACCAGGGCAGAGCTCTTGACCGGCCGATATTTTCCTAGGGTAGGGGTGTATTCCACTTCCTCTGGGGGTGAACGTCTAAACCTGGATGAAACTACTATTGCACAAGTCTTTAAGGAGGCTGGATACGCTACAGCGGCTTACGGAAAATGGCATAACGGTATGCAACCGCCTTATCATCCCAATGCTAGGGGTTTTGATGATTTCTATGGATTCGCATCCGGGCACTGGGGCAATTATTTTAGCCCTATGCTGGAACACAATGGGAAAATAGCGAAGGGAGAAGGATTTATTATAGATGACCTAACCGGCAAAGGATTGGATTTTATGGAAAGGAACAGAGACAAACCTTTCTTTTTGTACCTGCCCTATAACACCCCCCACAGCCCCATGCAAGTGCCCGAAGAATATTGGGATCGCTTTAGGGACATGGAACTTGATCTAACATATAATGGGGAAGAAGAAGAGGATGAGAACTTTACCAGGGCTGCACTGGCCATGGTAGAGAATATAGACTACAATGTAGGCAGGCTAATGGACAAGTTAAGGGATCTGGAGCTGGAAGAAAATACCATAGTACTCTATCTATCGGACAACGGCCCCAATGGATGGCGGTGGAATGGAGGAATGCGAGGTAAAAAAGGTTCTACGGATGAGGGAGGCGTACGTTCTCCACTAATTATACAATGGAAGAACAACTTGCCAAAAGGAAAACAGGTTTCGCAGATAGCGAGTTCCATAGATCTTTTGCCCACCTTGTCCCAACTGGCACAAATACCAGTCAACACCCTTAAGCCCTTAGATGGGAAAAGCTTAATGCCACTAATGTTAAAGGATGACCCCTTTTGGAAGCCCAGAGTCGTCTACAACCACTGGAAGGGTGGCACTAGCATACGTACGCAAAATTACCGATTGGACTATAGGGATCGACTATACGATATGACCAAGGATAACGGTCAGTCTCAGGATCTTTCCCAAGAACTTCCAAAGTTAACGGACTCCTTGAAGGAATTAAAAAAGGATTGGCTTTTAGAGGTCCTGCCAAAATCTAATGATAATCAAAATAGGCCTTTTACCTTGGGGCATCCGGATTATATCTATACACAGATGCCAGCACGTGATGGTGTGGCCTATGGAAATATAGAACGGAGCAACAAACATCCCAACTGTACCTTTTTCACCAATTGGCGGAGTACCGAAGATTATATTAGCTGGGATGTGGAGGTGTTGGCCGACGGGGAATTTGAGGTAGAATTATACTATACCGCCAAGGAAGGGGATTTAGGGGCGGAATTTGAATTGAGGTTGGGAGAAAGTACTCTTATTGGGGCCCTGGACAAAGCTCATGACCCACCTTTGGTTGGTGCCGAAAGAGATCGTGACCCAAGGATAGAGTCCTATACCAAAGATTTTATTCCGATGAACTTAGGTCGCATAACGTTTAAGAAAGGCAAGGGCGACCTAACGCTTAGGGCGCTCAAAATCCCAGGGGTTGAGGTAATGGATTTTCGTTTGTTGTTGTTTAAAAGGGTAAACTGAAGTTTTTGGTAATACCAATTGCCCTGTATTACTGCCTCACAATTGGCATTGGAAGGTTGTCCATTGCCATTTGGATGTTGTAGCTGTTCTTGATGGGCCGGAAATCTCTATATCGGTATAGGGCTCTGCATATATGAAACTTAAAGGTAAGGTGTTTAAAGTCATAGGGTGGGAGCGATTGAATCTAATGATCTGAGCAAACGTAAAGTGTATTGACAACCTCCATTTTTTCAACAAAACATTGTGCTCACCAGAATTATATTCTTTCGTAATGCAGCTATTGCAATCCCATAGGGTTACATTAAAAACGGAATTACGTTAAGAAAAATAAAAGCGAGTATAGCAAGGCCATATAATAATTGTTTTGTACTATATATTTTATTCATTGGACCAATAATAACGGATAGGTTGGTGCGGGGAGTAGGCGGCATTGGAAATGCTTAGGAATAGCAGAGGTTTTCCAAGCAGTGATTTATGGGTTACCACGTATTTTATAGAGCAGGTTGGTATATGTTTTTTCATTTTGCTTATATGTACAATGGTGACATTAGCGGCATTCGCTGTTGGGGCCAGTCTAAAAAGTTCTGAAATAGGGTCGGCTTGTGAAAGGTGAAAAATGCCAGGGAACGGATGAGAGTATAATAAAAAGTCCGACCGTAAACCAAATGGCCATGGTTTTATATTTTTCAGCATCTGTTGGTTTCCGTTTTGCTTTTGCTGAACCAAGAGTAATTACCACGATGGCTATGATCATCATAAGGCTGTGTTCCATTCCAAAAAAACGTATTTCCCTTAGATGGAGAGCCTCTTGGTAGTTATTCATAAAATAGTTGGTAATAGGGCTGATATAATACAACCATAAGCCAATAACAAGCTGGATCTGAGCTATGGTCGCTGTCCAATGTCGGATGGAATTGTCAAAGCCCAAGAATTTCTTGGAGGATAACCAGCCCCTATAGGCACGAACAATTGAAAAAAGTAAACTAAATAATACAAGCCAACGGATCAAAGAGTGTATCGGTAAAAGGGTGGAATACATTTTTCTATACTATTTATTGGTGTAAAGATAGGACAATGAATAGTTAGGCGACTGTGTTCTGTATGTGATTAATGAATTCCGATCTCCCTCCCAAACCCGCTCCCAAATGCCATAAAAGGACACTGTTGATGGGACGCAATAATTTGGGCAATGTGGGGGACAAGTGGGTCCATAGGGTTTATTAGTTACAATTTTGAAGTTTTAAATCTATTTGTTCCAGTAAAGCCCATAAATAAATGTTATAATCCTTTGTGTGATAGCCCCAATAATCATAGTTTGGATGGTTTTTTTCATCTGCCAAATCATCTGGTCTTTGATCATTTGCATTTGGGGAAAAATCCACCTTTAGGCCTAATTTGTGTAAACCGTTTCTTGCGAACCTTATTTTGTAAAGCTTGTCAAAAGCAAGGAAATTAGCACTAGTACTAAGGTTATATGCGGCATTTGGTACAATATAATACCGTAACGGTTGTGCAGCCGTTCCATAATATGTAGTATCCTGCACAAACCAATCTTGATTTTGGTCCACGGTCCTATAAACCAACCCTTGGTCGATCAGATTTGGGTTAAATTCTGGTAGGCCGGTATTTATTTCGGGCAGTGATTGTTCCTCGCTAAAACTCCTCCAATTATGAATACAGCCACATTGCTCCATGGTTGTGCACAATGG
Organism: Arenibacter sp.; assembly: GCA_041582955.1. Lineage (GTDB taxonomy): Bacteria > Bacteroidota > Bacteroidia > Flavobacteriales > Flavobacteriaceae > Arenibacter. The sequence goes on along the minus strand of JBFHGV010000029.1, from coordinate 7,420 downwards.
GATGTTTTGCCACCAACCTCCTTTATAATTGTTTTTGGGGCCATATACATAACCAATTCCACCCAATGCGGCTGTCACCAATTGTTCCTGTAGTTTTTGGTCATTGTCAAATACATCCCTTAATAACATTGCCAATAAAAACGAGCCCTGTGAATGACCTGCCAAAATAATTTTATTGCCATTATTGTAATGGGTTAAATAATTTAAAAATGCTGATTTTACATCATTGTAGGAAACCGTGATTATTGAAGCCTGTAATGCCTTTGAGGTGGTAGCCCTATAAGTGGTTCCGGTAGATTGCCTGTACCTAGGGGCGAAAAACCTGCCATATTTTGCCATTAGTCCAGCTTGAGCCAAAATAGTAGTAGAAACAAAAAATTCTGATTGATCCTCCAATGCAATGTTTTGTGGTGGATCGTTAATTTGTGATAAAACGGTAGGGTGAACAAAAAAAACATCTACACCGGTATCTGTAATTGAGTTGTTTGGTATGGAAATGATGCTATCGGTTTCAAGATTTTCATTGATTGTGGCTACATCCAGATTATAGTCGCTTAATAGGCCTCCATTTTTAGCGGGATGAAAGGCCCAATTTTCCATGTGGGAATAGTTTAGGGAGTCCGTTGCACTTTTAAGATCTTCAGGTGGCTTATTGTCTTTTGAACAACTATATGAGGTAGATATTAGTATGAAAACTAGGGCATAAAGGAATTTCATAACTACAGCAGTTTCTCTTATAACGGAATATTATCGCAAATAGTTTATACTGTACGACTTAGGGTTGGTTTAGTGTTTAAATACTCGGCTTGAGTATATTCTTTGGCGTTAACATATAAGTTGTGTCTCGTCATTGCTTTTTTTGTGATAAGACACAAATCTTAAATTTTCGGTTTTTTGGAAGGGTATTGTAGGCTTTAAAGAACCAAAAGGGGGGGTAGGTGTGCTAGACGCCATAGGTAATGTACAACAAGTTGGTTTTAGTGTAGGAAAGCCAATAACCGGAAATATTGTTCCCTTTTATATTTTACATCCAACAATCCCTTAACTTTATGGGAAATCATCTGATTATGAGCGATGAACGGGAAGTTGTAGGGCTTAAGAAACAACTGGGTACAGTTCAAATTCTATTGTACGGAGTTGGAACCATGTTGGGTGCGGGAATTTATGTACTGGTGGGTAAGGTGGCGGGATATGCCGGAACATTGGCTCCTCTTTCCTTTCTCATTGCCGGGGTTCTGGCTGGGATCACGGCCTACTCCTATTCCCTACTTACGCCGAGGTTTCCTAAAAGTGGGGGGGAGATAGTATATGTGCACAAGGCATTTAACTCAAAACAATTGGCTACTTTGGTGGGATGGGGCGTAATTTTTACGGGTTTCATATCTGCTGCGGCCATTTTAAAGGGATTTGTTGGCTATCTGGACGTATTTCTGGAAATGCCCGATGCACTGGTCATTATCGTTAGTATGACCCTTCTTAGTATGCTGGCCATATGGGGCATTGGGGAATCCTTGAACGTGATCGGATTTATAACGCTGATTGAAGTTGGGGGGCTCTTATTTGTCATCTTTGTGGCCGGCATCGATTTGGAGAAGTTCACTTCACAGTTTTCCCAAATGTTCATGAGTGCAGCTGGCTATGACGTGTTCGCAGTATTTCAGGGAGCGTTCCTGGCCTTCTATGCCTTTGTTGGGTTCGAAGACTTGGCAAATGTTGCCGAGGAGGCCAAAGACCCCAAAAAGAGCATGCCTGTTGCTATTATGGGCAGTTTGTTTATTGCATTGTTCCTGTATATTGCCGTGGCGGTTGTAGCCGTGATCTCCTTGCCCCTGAACCAACTTTCTTCCACTGATGCACCTATGGCCGAAATAGTAGCCAATAAGGGGCAGCATTATGCTTATTTTATAAGTGTTATTAGTTTGGTAGCAGTCTTAAATGGAGTATTGGCACAGCTTATTATGGGGTCCAGGGTCCTTTACGGAATGGCCGGTCAGAACAGCGCACCCAAATTGTTATATCAGGTACACAAGAAGTACCGTACTCCCGTTCTGGCTACCCTCCTCATAGCCATAGGCATTGTTGTGCTGGCCATTTTTGTTCCTATAGTTCAACTGGCCAATACAACCAGTTATGTAATCATAAGCGTTTTTGCACTGGTGAATCTTTCTCAGTCCAAGTTGGCTTATAACGATTATGGTAAGATAAAATGTTGGAGGAACCGAAAATTTTTGCTGCCCTTGATCGGGGCTTTGCTGTGCATTGTATTTCTTGTTTATAAAATAATTGCCATTTTGTAGGTATAGGTATAGAATCTTGCCAAAACATTAATAGGGACTTGCAGGCCACTGTAGATAGGATGGATAGGGTACTAGCGGCATTGGACTGCCCATTAAGGGGTAGACTCGCGTTAGTAGAGCAATTGTTGTGGTATACCATAGCGCCATGGAGAGGCATACTATAATATTTACAATTTACAATCGATTGTATTGTACAGATCTATATATTTGTGAGGGTTGACTTATTGCTCTACAGCCGCATAAATGATTATTCCTTATATCTTTAAATGGGCAGAGTGCCTCAGGAAGTTGATACTTAAAGTATTGGTTCCCATGGTCATCATATTAAAAATAGCCCAACTATAAATTTGATTATAATTTAAACCGTATAACCTATGAAACTATTCTTGGTATCTCTTTTGATCTGTGTGGCCAGTTGTCAAAACTTGTCTAAAACCAAAAATATTAAAGTCGATAATGAGATGGTAAACAGTATAAGTTCATTTGACCTTAATAAAGAAATTAAAAACTGTGAAGCTCAATTAAACCGGTCGGTTCCCAAGCTAACTGACTTGTCCAAGCATCCACGGCTAATTGAAACCAATGCAACCGAATGGACAGAAATACCAAATGGAAGGTTGGTATGGACTTCCGGATTTTATCCTGGAATTCTTTGGTATATGTACAAGCTTACAAAAGAGGAAAAATGGAAGAACGAGGCTATAAAAAGAACTGAGGTTTTTGAAGATTTTAAAACCATAAATGAACACCACGACATTGGTTTTATGATGTTTCCTGCATATGGCAATGGGTATAAGTTTGGTAAGAAAACAGAATATAAGGATATTCTTTTAACCTCTGCAGAATCCCTGGCCAGTAGGTTTAATCCAAAGGTGGGGACTATAAGGTCTTGGTCCAATAAAATGCATCCACGTTGGGAGCAACATATTACCATAATAGATAATATGCTTAATTTGGAACTACTGTTCTGGGCGGCTAAAAATGGTGGAAATCAAAGACTATATGACATAGCCGTAAAACATGCCGAAACTACAATGGAGCATCACTTTAGGCCAGATTATACTTCCTGGCATGTTGTTGAATATGATTCAATTACGGGAAAAGTATTGAATAGGCATACCAAACAAGGGTATGCCGATGATAGTCGGTGGTCACGTGGACAGGCATGGGGTATTTATGGATATACTATGGTGTACAGGGAGACCGGAGACAAAAAATTCTTGGATTTTGCTACCAAGTTAACGGATAAATACCTGGAACTCCTTCCCAATGATTATATACCTTATTGGGATTTTGATGTACCCAATAAAGAAAATGAGGAACGCGATGCCTCTGCGGCAGCTATTGTTGCCTCTGGACTAATTGAGTTAAGTACTTTAGTGGAAGATCAAAATGACAAGAAACGATATTACAGTGCTGCAATGCGTATGTTGGAATCAATGAGTTCGGAACAATATTCTGGAGTGGGAAAAACAGATTCCTTTTTAATGCATTCTACTGGGGCCAAATCTTTGGGCCATGAAATTGATGTTGCCTTGATCTATGCCGATTATTATTATATAGAGGCATTGGACAGATTGCAAAAATTGGCACCCGTTAAATAATTCAAACTTGTATTGATTTAGGTTCTCGTAGTAGTTACTGCCCTTTTGTACTGCCCCAATGCCATATATATCAATTTTCTTAGTTGGGAGTATATGGAGGGGGAGCTGGACGGTAATGTTACTATTTTGTGTGTTGTGGGCAAAATAGACCAATATTTCACTAGCAATATAGCTGATGGCCCTAGTACTGCTGCACAGACTTTATTTTATTGGTAATATGGTCCATGATCATGGAGGCGTGTACCCTTGAATTTTCAATAAACCACTTATGTGTTTCCATTCCGCCACAGATTACACCTGCCAAATACAAATTTTCAACATTGGTCTCCATGGTCTTGGGATTGTATTGGGGAAGTCTTTTTTCATCCTGGGATAAATGGATTCCCATTTTTTCCAAAAATTCAAAATTGGGCATATAGCCGGTGAGGGCCAATACGTAATCGTTTTCCAAGGCCATTGTTCCTTCGGGTGATCTTACAATGATATGATTGTCCGTAATTTCCTCTACAGTGCTATTGTAATAGGCCTTAATGCTGCCCTCTTCAATTCTATTGATGATATCGGGCCTTACCCAATATTTTACCCGTTGCCCTACTTCTGGCCCACGAATTATGAGGGATACATCGGCACCCTTACGGTAGCATTCCAGAGCGGCGTCTATAGCAGAATTACTGGCCCCTATAACGGCGAGTTTTTGACTCGAATAAAAATGGGGGTCCTTGTAATAATGCGAAACCTTTTTTAGATCTTCCCCTGGGACGTTCATTTTGTTGGGAAGGTCATAGAAGCCGGTAGCGATGATTACGTTCTTGGCGCGATAGCTGTCCTTGCTGGATACAATATGGAAATCTTCTTCAGATTTAACAATGGAATTAACTTTTTCGAACAAAGAGAGGTTTAAATTATTGGAGGTCACTATCCTCCTGTAATATTCCAGTGCCTCATTTCTTTTCGGTTTTGCCTCAATACTGATAAATGGGATTCCATCTATTTCCAGTTTTTCTGAAGAAGAAAAGAACTGCATGTTCTGCGGATAATTGTATAGCGAGTTAACAATGCATCCTTTTTCTAGAATAATATAGGACAATCCCAGTTTTTTAGCTTCCAGGCCACAGGCGATCCCAATGGGGCCTCCTCCTACAATTACAACGTCCCAAGTCTTCATTATGCTATCAAATTTTTAAGTTCTTTTATGGTTTGGGCGGGCTGCTCACTTTTAAAAATAAAACTTCCCGCTACCAATATGTCTGCTCCGGCATCTACCAATTGCTTTGCATTTTTAGAAGTAACCCCGCCGTCTATTTCAATGAGGGTATTGGCTTTCTTTCTTTGTATAAGGGCTTTTAAGGCCTTGATCTTATCGTAGGTATTGGCTATAAAGGATTGCCCTCCAAAGCCTGGGTTAACACTCATAACACATACCAGGTCAATGTCATTGATGATATCTTCCAACAGGCTAATATTTGTATGGGGGTTCAAGGCTACTCCGGCCGACATTCCCTCAGCTTTTATGGCTTGTAGTGTACGGTGAAGATGTGGGCAAGCCTCGTAGTGAACCGTAAGGTTGTTGGCTCCTAGCTGGGCAAAGGTTTTTATATAGCGATCTGGATCAACGATCATTAGATGCACGTCCAAGGTTTTGGTGGCGTGGGCCGAAATGGCTTTGAGTACGGGCATTCCAAACGAAATATTGGGAACAAAAACACCATCCATAATGTCTACATGGTGCCAATCTGCCTCGCTCTGGTTTACCATTTCTATGTCTCGCTGTAGGTTGGCAAAGTCGGCTGCCAAGAGGGAAGGGGCAATAATCTTTTTATTCATTTCTATTTCCTAATATGGTTATGCAAAGGTAGTGAATTGATGTGGTTCCTTACAATGGGCTTGGCCTGTGGGCTTTGTCGTCCTAGAATTATTTTCCTTACTGTTCAACTCAATACCAGCGTTTCTTTTTCTTTTTGGAAGCGGCAGATTTTCTGCCTTTTTTGTATTTGCTGCCTTTTCTTTTGTGTACCTGCGGCTTGGCCGTTGGATCCAAGGGATAAGGGTGGTCTTCCACCACTTCCAGAAGTTTTTGCATTAATTTTTGGATACTGGCCAAATACCCCTTTTCGTCTGCTGAGCACAATGCATAGGCAGTTCCTGTGTTGCCGGCCCTTCCGGTTCTTCCAATACGATGTACATAGGTTTCGGGTACATTGGGTAGATCAAAGTTGATTACAGCGTCCAATTCATCAATATCCAGTCCACGGGCAGCCACATCCGTGGCAACAAGAATATTGGTTTCCCTTTTCTTGAATTTTCGTAGGGCTTCCTGTCGCTCTGCCTGGGTCTTGTCGCCATGTAGGCTCTCTACTTTAAAATTATTGTTTAGTAGTGTTTTTTCAAGTTTGTCAACCCCATATTTGGTACGCCTAAAGATTAGGATATTGCCTTTAATGGTGTTTCTAAGTAGGTAAAGGCACAATTCTATTTTGTTGGGCTTTGGTGTATAGTACAAGAATTGGTGCACTGTGGCTGCTGCTGAAGAGGTAGGTGATACAGCCACTTTTTCTGGATTGTCCAAGATAGTATCGGCCAATTGGACAACTTTAAAGGGCATGGTGGCCGAAAAAAGCAGGGTTTGCTTCTCCTGCGGGCACAAACGTTCAATTTTTTTTACATCGTCAATAAAGCCCATGTCCAACATTAAATCGGCCTCGTCCAATACCAGGGTTTCCACATAGTCCAAATTGATCACATCCTGTTTGTGCAGGTCCAATAACCTACCAGGGGTAGCCACCAATATATCTAAACCTTTTCTCAGCATGGATACTTGGGGGTCTATAGGCGTTCCCCCATAAATGACGCCAGATTTTAAAGGGGTGTAATGGCCGTAAGCGGTAAAGCTTTCTTGAATTTGTATGGCCAGTTCCCTAGTGGGACTAACGATAAGGGCCCTTATTTTTTTGTTCTTTGCGGCCGCACCCTGTTCAGCCAATAGCAACTGTAGTATGGGAAGCGAAAATGCAGCGGTTTTTCCGGTTCCGGTCTCCGCAGAAGCGATGACATCCTTCTTTTTTAGTACTAAAGGAATGGCCATTTCCTGGATTGGGGTAGGGACTTCGTAATTTCTTTCGGCTACAGCCTTAAGAAGCTGGGTGCTAAGCTTTAGTTCTTTGAAACTCATATGGATACTGATTTTGTCAGTCTTAGGTGCAAAGGTACGGTAATTTAACAGTTATTGGTATAAGTTGGTGCAGGACAGAAGGCATTCCCGGAAAAGGTATAGCACAAAAATTATCCTGACGGTAAAGGGCAAACCGTTAACAGTACTAGGTAAAATTGGCTTAACCTTAACTCGGTAATTTTTTAGGGCAAGGTATATTTAACTAAATTTAATGTCCGCTTTGTTTTAGGTATCGCATGTATGCATATCATTACTAAGCAAAATTCTCTCCCCAACACCTTGACTATGAGAATAGTTGGGTGTAAAATAGTGGTATTACAACTACTATCTGTAAGATCTATTTAAACATT
>JBFHGV010000028.1:0-12993 GCA_041582955.1 Arenibacter sp. | reverse complement strand
TTAGTATTTTTACGGACAATCGAAAAAAAATAGCAAGTTTAGAAATGTCGAACAACGCAACATTAGAATTCAGCGGAAAGAAATTTGAGTTTCCGGTTATTAAAGGTACCGAAAATGAATTGGCAATAGATATCAAAACCATGCGTGCTAGCACGGGAATGATAACCATTGATCCAGGATTTAAAAATACAGGCTCTTGTGAAAGTGCCATTACGTTTTTAGATGGTGAAAAGGGGGTGTTAAGGTATCGTGGATATTCTATTGAGGAATTGGCGGAAAAGGCAGATTTTTTGGAAGTTGCCTATTTGTTGATTTTTGGTGAATTGCCAAATCAAGAACAACTTGATAAGTTTCACGAAGATATAAAGGGGGAATCTCATGTAGATGAGGAGATGAAGAAGATTTTGGACGGCTTTCCAAAATCGGCGCATCCAATGGGGGTTCTTTCCAGCCTTACCAGCGCCTTGATAGCTTTTAACCCAACCTCGGTCAACGTTACTTCAGAAAAGGAAATGTATTGGGCCATTGTGCGAATATTGGCGAAATTTCCTGTACTGGTAGCTTGGACCTTAAGAAAGAAAAAGGGCTTGCCCTTGGACTATGGTGATGACACCTTGGGTTATGTAGAGAATATCCATAAAATGATGTTCAAGAAACCTAATCAAGAGTACAAAAAGAACAAGGTAGTCATAGATGCCCTTGATAAGTTATTGATCTTACATGCAGATCATGAGCAAAACTGTTCTACATCTACCGTTCGTATTGTAGGCTCATCTCATGCCGGTCTTTTTGCTTCCATATCCGCGGGAATTTGTGCGCTATGGGGTCCCTTACACGGGGGAGCTAACCAAGCGGTATTGGAAATGCTTGAAGCTATAGAGGCAGATGGTGGCGATACAAAGAAATATATGGCCAAGGCTAAGGATAAGAGCGATCCCTTCCGTTTAATGGGCTTTGGACATAGAGTGTATAAGAATTTTGATCCTAGGGCCAAAATTATTAAAAAGGCCGCCGAAGAGGTTTTGGGCGATTTGGGTATTGACGACCCTATTTTGGATATAGCCAAAGGTTTGGCCCAAGAAGCTTTGGAGGATAAATATTTTGTGGATCGTAAGCTGTATCCAAATGTGGATTTTTATTCTGGTATAATATACAGGGCCTTGGGTATTCCTACTGAAATGTTTACCGTAATGTTTGCCCTAGGGCGTCTTCCAGGTTGGATAGCACAATGGAGGGAAATGAGGTTGAGAAATGAACCAATAGGTAGACCGAGACAAGTTTATGTTGGTGAAGCCATAAGATCCTTTGTCCCTTTGGATAAACGATAATTACAATATCTATATGTAAAACTGTCCTTAGTGTATTTTATGCTTAGGGCAGTTTTTCATTTATAAGAGCTAGTATTTCTATCTTTACATAAAAACAGTTTATGCTGAAGTTGAATATACAGGATGAAACCTCGCGATTAAGATCAGTGGTTTTGGGAACAGCCAAAAGTTGTGGTCCGGTTCCAAAACTTGAAGAGGCATATGACCCCAAGTCAATGGAGCATATATTGGCCGGGACCTACCCTAAAGAAGGGGATATGGTGAGGGAAATGGATGCTTTTGCCAAGGTATTTGCCAAGTACGATGTACAGGTTTTTAGGCCAAGGGTCATAAAAGACTGTAATCAGATATTTTCTAGGGATATTGCTTTTGTTATTGGGGACAAATTGGTGAAGGCCAATATTTTGCCCAACAGGGAAAAGGAATTTCAGGCCATAAAATATGTGCTCAATAAAATAGATGAGGATCAGATAATATATCCGCCTCAGCAGGTACATATAGAGGGGGGTGACGTTATGCCCTGGGGAGAGTATATTTTTATGGGAACCTATACCGGTACGGACTATGCAGACTATATAACAGCGCGCACCAATAAGGAAGCAGTACAATTTATTGCCCAAACTTTTCCTCATAAAAAGGTGAAGGCCTTTGAGCTTCGCAAATCCAATACCAATGCTAAAGAAAATGCACTACATCTGGATTGTTGCTTTCAGCCAATAGGAAAGAATATGGCCATATTGCATAAGAATGGGTTTTTAAAGGATGAGGAGTATTATTGGTTGCTAGATTATTTTGGTAAGGACCAAGTTTTTGAAATCACCAAGGACGAGATGTATCAAATGGTGAGCAATGTTTTTTCAATCTCTCCGAATGTTGTGGTCTCCGAGCGAAATTTTACCAGGCTTAACAATTGGCTTAGGGAAAGGGAATTTATTGTAGAGGAAATACCTTACGCCGAAATTAGTAAACAAGAGGGGCTGTTAAGGTGTAGTACCTTGCCTTTGGTAAGGGATTAGTGCGGTCTGCCAATATTAATAGGAATGCGATTCGCTTTTAACCTTAGTACACTGCTAGGTTAAGGTTGCTTTAAAGAGGCTACTTTCCGCAATGGATGTGCAGTTGAGACCTCATTTTAAATTGAATTCTCCTTATGTCCATGACTATTGTAGTTACTATTGCGGTTGGTCCAAATAGGTGTGCTAGCTATCCGTTAAGCGGCTTTTTCTCCTTTTTTAAGGATAGGAGCGGTTGTCCTAGTAGAAATACATTAATTTTGCTCAAATTTAATGAGAGGTCTAAAGAGCCCATATCTTGAAAAATGAAACCTAAAATGCAAATTACCAATACTATTTTAATGCTGCGTCCGGTAAATTTTCGAATGAACGAACAAACCGCTGTCAATAACTATTTTCAAGAAGATCTCGACTTAAAAAACCAGGAAATCAATGAGAAGGCCCAACAGGAGTTTGATGCTTTTGTTACTGTGTTAAGAGAAAAGGGGGTTAATGTTATTGTTGTGGACGACAGAAAAGATCTGGATGCCCCGGATTCCATTTTTCCCAACAATTGGGTTTCTTTCCATGCAGATGGTACGGTAGGCCTATACCCAATGTTTGCAGAAAATAGGAGACGAGAGAGAAGGGAAGATATTCTTGACCTTTTGGAACAGAGGGGGTACGTTATAGAAAATATTATGGACTATACTTCAGCCGAAGAAGAGGGCTATTATTTGGAAGGAACGGGAAGTATTGTTTTGGATAGGGTAAATGAAAAAGCATATTGTGCCTTGTCGGCAAGGGCTGATGAAGAACTGTTTATTGAGTTCTGTGAAGATTTTGAATATACCCCAGTGGTATTTACCGCAAATCAATCGGTTGCCGGTAGCAGGAAGCCCGTATATCATACCAATGTAATGATGTGTTTGGGAGAAACATTTGCGGTTATTTGCCTGGATAGTATAGACGATAAGAAAGAAAAAAAGAATATAGTTTCCCATTTAAAGCAAGATAGGAAAGAGATTATAGCTATTACGGAGCAGCAAATGCACCATTTTGCCGGCAATATGCTGCAAGTAATAGGGATGGGCGGCAGGCGCTACCTGGTCATGAGTACGGCGGCTCACGACAGCCTATCGCAGCTGCAGTTGGAAAAATTGAAAAATCATTGCGAAATTGTTCACAGTTCATTGGATACCATAGAAGCTTGTGGAGGTGGTAGTGCACGTTGTATGATGGCAGAGGTGTTCTTGCCAAAGGGATAATCTGTAGGAGTGCTTAGATGGTAAATTACCAATTAATTATTTAGAATTCCGTAGTTGTATTTTATAGAACCAATATCAAAATTAATCATTCCTTTAGGTCTTGAAATTGTGTTATTTGATTGCTTTTTATATCTGGACCTTCTAAGAGAGGTATATTGAGGTTTGTAATGCTGCTGCTAATGTTATTGCCATGGACCAATGTTAGTAGTAACCTATAAAGCTGATAATCTTCAGGTATTTCTAATGAAAGCTCAGGGGTGTCCCCTACTTCTTTTATAGATAGGTAATTTCCGTAGGAATCACATTTAACCAATGCCCATTCAAATTTAAGGTTATTTAGTTGTTGGCCAGGTGTCCATCCATTTATACTGTCGTACACCATGGCTTGGTAGTATTGGGTTTGATGGTCATATATTAAGTTGGCCGGTTTTAAAATGGCGACTTTTTGCAGCGTTAATACTTCTTTTGTTTTTTTAATGATTTGCCTCAATTTATAAAAATCGGCTTTGTGTCTTTTTTTTCTGTCAATAAGCCCCTGGAAATTAATCTTATTGCTTTGATGCTGGTCTTGCCAGGCCGTAATAAAAAATGGTACTTTCTGGAGGCTGTCCTTGGATTGTGATAGCTCTTCAACACTTATGTCGCTAAAACTGTATGGTATATTGTATTTTTTTAGATGGCTGGTCAAGGTATCCAAGTAGTGGTCTTCTTTTATAACCAACCCAAGACCATCCCAATCAGGGATATGATCTGCTAATAATTTTGAATGCTCAAGGGATAGTCCATTTACCTCCAAATCTATAACTAACGGTCTTTGGTTATCGGTTTTTTTAATGTCCTTAACCAATTGTTTTAACCAAATTAAAAAGGCATTTTTTTGATATAGGCTTTCGGGTTTATTGAAATATATACCCTGGCGGTACAGCACATCGTTTAACAGATTCCAACTTACTATGTGGTCCTGGTCTTTGTATTTCTGTATCTTGTGTAGGATATGTTGCGCCAACTCGGCCTTTCCTGTTGAATCGTTTACAAAATCGAGGTTTTCGGGAATCCAAAATCCATAGGAAATATCAAGTTTTTTTTCCTTACTGATCGTTAAAACATTATAGTCATAGATGTCGTTATCAATATACTTAATAGTGTTTATCCCTAGTGAAATAAATTGGTCAAAATCCCATAGCAAATTCTTGCGATCTAAAATATGGAAGTCCTTATTCCAATCATGTCCCTTTTTTAGGTTAATTCCTTTTATGTTTTTTAGCGCCATTGGCATATTGTGTTCTGGCTGCTTATCTGTGGCCAATTGTACTAAAGGCTGTAAAACATAATCCGGAGCCTTATTTTGGTCCAGACTGTTTTTCATGAGCATTTGGTTGGATATAGTCCAGTCCAAATACCCTTCACCATTTGTGTTGCTTGGCCAATTATCATCCACATTGCTGTTAAAATAGACCAATGATCTTATTTCTTTGAATTCAGCTTTAATATCCCGAAAGGCTTTATTGAACCAGTTATTTTGATATTCCCTGTTGTTGTTAAGGCAGCCAAACTCTGAAATCATAACGGGGGTTTCAATCAAATCTTTGAACTCTTCATGAAAAGGCTGGTATAAATCCTTAAAATCTACGGGTGTACCGCTAGAGTTATGGTGGTCGTAATTTAGGATATTCACTCCAATCCAATCAACATATTCCTCGCCGGGATAAAAATTGGCAACCTTATCTGGGGTCCATGGATTCCAAACCCATATTACATTGTTGGCCTGTTGTTGTTTAAATATTTCAAAGACATATCGCCAAGCACTTTTAAATTGAAGATCCGCATGCTCGTCCTTGCTGTACCATGGATAGAAGGGGTTGTCAAATTCATGTGCAAATCTCAGGAAAATAGGTCGTTTGAGACTTTTTAGACGACTGGCAAAGTCCTTGAGGTAGAGATCAAAATAACCCTCTTTTATCAAGGTAAAGACATGTTCGTTTTTGATTAAGGCAGTGTCAAAGTTGGTTAGCCAGGGTTCCCATGTAAGCATGGGGATGGATTTTTGATCATAAATAGAGTCCAATAAGGTTTTGGGAAAGCTTTTATCCATATCCTGATCCCAAGCCAAATAAAGGGAAATGATATCAAAGTTTTTGTCAATTTCATTTGAAATGGCGGAAACAGTTTTTAAGTTGCTTATCCCGTCGTCCTGTTTAGGCGAGAAAATTCCTAAGTAGCTGAATCTTGGCTTTTGCTGAAACTCTGCTGTGGAGCCTTCCCATTTTATATAGTCATTGTAATAAAATTGGAATCCACTGACTAAAAATACGACTAATACCACAGGAAGCGCAAGTTTTCTCCAAAGTTGAAAACTGTTGTTTTTTATTGAATTAAATAAGGACTTGCTTTCCGTAGCTTGCTGGGGTACCTGTTTTATAGGGCTCTGCTTTTCGTAGGCGAAAGCCAAGGTGTAGACCATAAAAAGGGTGTTTAGAAGTGCAAATCCGGCCATGAATATGGAAAAAGGAGTGAGATCTATAGATAATCCGTATAGCACGGCGGCCATGGATACCACGGCGACTAGTAGGTTGGGAACCAATATTTTCCAACTGCTACGTTCCTTGTCTTCTTTTGGGGTGGGCAAGTAGGGGACTTTTTTTCTAATAAAGGTATAGATGCAGCCAATAATGAATACCCACCAGGTGGCGGTAAGTAAGAGTCCACCAACGAGGTGTATGCCTCGTTCACTTTTGTACATAACCCAGCGTTGTACATAAAACCGTATTCCTACAATACAGGCAAAAATGGGCAGAAAGAGCAATCCAAAATTTATTACATTTCCGTTCCAAGGAGTCGTGGCCTTAAACAGGGAGATAATTGGGATCAGGAAACTGATCATATAAATGAAGCCTGAAAGGTAATGAAAAGGCAAAACACCATAATGTACCTTTTGGCGCCAAGTAAAGTTTTTAAACAATTTTGGATAAACCGAAACCAGCAATTCCATGGTGCCCCGGGACCATTTTAATTGTTGTTTGTAGTAGGCGGTCAAGGAGGCTGGGACCAGCCCTTTGCTAAAAACCTCGGGGACGTAAACAGATTTCCATCCTTTGGCGTGTAGCTGCATGGCAGTATGCATATCCTCTGATAAGCCGGCAGCATGTCCTCCAATGCTATCCAAGGCTTTGCGCCTAAATACACAATTGGCCCCAATGGCATTTACGGTGCCATAGGAATTCATGGTCATCATTACCGGGCCATAAAAATGGAAGGTCTGTTCGGCTGCACCCCTGGCCACTAAGGATTCCTCAATGTTGTAATAGGCCTGTACAGATTGTACAAAGCCTATGGAGTCATCTTCAAAATAAGGGACTATTTCATCTAGAAAGTTTTCCCTGGGAACATGATCGGGGTCCAATATTAGGCAAATGTCACCGCTTGCTTGCAACAGTGCATTGTTAATGTTGCCGGCCTTGGCATCTATTCTATTGTTCCTAGTAACGTGTATAATATTATGTTGTAGACAAAACTCCTTTAAGAAAGGATCGTTGGCCTCATCACATAAATAGGTGGTATGGGGATATTTTATCCTTTGAATGGCCAGTAATGTTTCCTGAACCATGTCATAAGGCTCGCCAGGGAAATATGTGGTGAAAACGTCAGCGGTCAAAGTTTTGGTAAGGACCGGTTTTTGCGGAATGGAAATGTCCCAATAATGGTACCAAATATAAACCATACGTAAACTGTCAAAAACTATTGGTACCATGAGTAACCAAAATAGTAATTGATCTCCTATGAGTTCTGGTTGTACAAACCAATAGATGAAGTTTAGAATACTAATCAACCCTAGAACAATTAATATCCGAAGTGTTATTTTCTCTTTAGGTGTAGGAGTGTTGATCATTGTTGGGCACTGGGATTTAGAACGTAGAACGGAGTGTTGGTTGTTGCAAAATTTCCTTCACTATCAGTTATAAAGGCAAAAATGCGATAGGGACCTTCTTCGGTTGGTATTGCAAAAGTGGCCTTCTCACCAGTAGTACTTAAAATAGAGCCAGGTAAAGGCTCGGGTTTCTTCTCCTTGTCATTTGCTTTGTACTGCCAAGCTTCAGGATACACCTCCCAGCTAATGTGCACATCATCACCTTGGGGATGGCTAAACTTTAACTTAGCTTCTTTTACCTGCTCAGGAGCAAAAATGAGGTTGCTCTGTGCTCCCTTTTCGTCTACCAGCATATATTCCAAACCAATGGAAGGAGTATTGGAATAGGATCCTTTCCATAAATGTTTTATCTCTTCAACTAGTTCTGATTTACCATATTTGTCTAAGAATAAGCTGAACCAAGTGTGGGTGCGTTCGTGTTTTTCGCCCCAGTAGAAAACAAGGGATCCAAGACAATTATTATCCATATTTTGAATTAAGTCTTTGTGTCTTGTCTTTAATTGTTCTGTTTTTTTGGTACTCGTAGGCTCAATGGGGGTGCTCCAAGAGGTGTAACTGTGCTCCCAGGGTCCGTCATGACCCCATTCACTTATATAATACGGTCTTTTGCCAAAAGCATAGGATATATTGGTTAGGTCGGAACTTAAATTTTTTAAGTTTCCAAATATATTAAACGACAACAAATCGATATTTGGGGAATGATAGTAAATGCTTATAATTTGTTTCTTTGTTACTGAGGGAATGGCAGTACTTACAGGGTGATTGGGATCCTCCTCGTGAATAATGTCTATTAATTCATTAAATGTTTTTATAAAACTGTTCTTAAAGAATACTAGGGGATATTCTACTTCATTGCCCAAGTTCCACATTAATAAGGCCGGGTGGTTACCATATTTTCTAACCAAAAGTCTTACTTCTTTTTTTAATTTAGTGTTGTGGTTCTCAGATAGATATACATTATACGTTTTGTGGTATCGTGGTATCGGGATATCTACTATAACCGCCAAGCCATTCCTTTGTGCTTGGTCTAAAACAGTGGATAAATTAAGGGTGTCATAGACACGAATAGTATTCCCTCCAATATTGGACAACTCCTCAAGGTTGGAGTTTCCTGAAGCTCCTTGGATCCTAAAAGGTTTCCCTTTTCTAATCAGCTGAAAACCATCTGCTGTTTTTTGAAGGTGTACAGTAGCTGTTTTGGTTAAATAACTATTGGTATTTAAGGAAATTCTAAAAATATAGAGTCCTATAAACACAATAAAAATAATTGCGGAATATAGGAAGTATTTTGATATCCTCATTTATACTAAAATTAAGTGGGCACGGAAAATGAAGTCAAATATAGCCTTTGTAGGAGAATTATCACGTCAAAATGGATAAAGTGAATATTGCTGCGGTTTAAAGGTAGTTTTTAAGACGCCAAAGGTGATGGCTCTGACTTTGTGGTAATTGGGTGAAAGGGAGCTATTGAAACAAAATCATTCAATAGAGGATTTATATAGGACTATCGCATTTCTTTCTTAAGCCACGCAGTTAAGGCGTACAGTATCTTTTACATAACCCCTTTTTCTTCATTTAGGGGGTGTTTTTTCCGGTACTTAATTATTTCCTTTACAAATATAGCAGCCATGAAGACTATAAAAAAAGCAAAGGGTAGCGATGTTATGATCAGTAACTTTTGCGCAGCTATCAAAGTGTTTACTTCGGGTTTGGCATGTCCAAGCAGGATCAAGGCCACCGTGGCCAAAAAAATAAAAAGCGACCAAATTAAACGTTGTTGTTTACTTGGTTCTTTTTTGCCCTGGTCTGTAAACATACTCAATACAAAAACGGCCGAGTCTACAGAGGTTACTAAAAAACCTACCAATAAAAGAAGGGTAGTGCAATTTAATAATGTTGCGTAAGGATAGTTTTCAAAGAAAACAAAAATGGAGGAAAATACTCCGCTAAACTCATGGTTGTAGCTTCCCCATTCCGAAATAAGGTTAAATGCCGATGTGCCAAACACAGAGAACCAAAAAAAAGTTCCCAAAGACGGAATTATCAATACACCCAATAGCAGCTGCCTTAGAGTGCGACCTTTGGAGATTCGCGCAATAAAAATACCGGTAAACGGAGCCCAGGCCAACCAAAAGGCCCAATAGTAAAAGGTCCAATCTGTTAGAAAGTCCAGTCCCGGGTCATAGGGACCATAAGCCAAGCTTAATGGGATAAAATCCAATAGGTATTGAAGGGTTGCATTAGCGAAGTTGCCCAATACTGCCATGCCATCGCTATTGATAAAGGTGAAGATCAACAGGGCCAATGTTATCAGGATGTTGATTTTTGATAAAAGCTGTATTCCCTTGTTTATTCCTTTATATGCGGAGAAGAATGCAAGACAGGAAATAAGAGTTGTTAATAGTAGGGTAGTGGTTAGCCCAAATGATGATGAAAGTAGATGGTTAATGCCCCCGTTTATTTGTGTAGTACCTAGGCCTATTGCCGCAACCAATCCAAATACGGTCGTCATTATGGTGATGATGTCAATGACTATTCTAGTGGTCTTATGCTGAATTACATCTTCAACGGTAGAACTGATCAGTACTTTTTTATTTCGTACGTATAGGTGGTATCCTATAACCATGGCAAATAGTCCATAAAATGCCCATGCCGTGAACCCCCATTGGTAAAAAGTATACTCCAGGGCAAGGATATCTACAGTTAAATGGGATGTATAGGGAGGATTTTGCTGCATGTATACAGGCTCTTGTACTGCCCTAAGTAGTATGCCGGCGCCCATGCCCGCACTGTATAACATTGCTGTCCAGGCCCAATTGCCGTACTCTGGCTTCTGATTCTTTTTGCCTAATTTTATTTTGCCCAATGGCGATAGCGCTATTCCCAACAAGAAAAAAACACAGCCCAGACCTAAATAGAGGTAGAAATAGCCAAAATAATTCCTTACCCAAAGGGATACCCACTCTATGGTATTGTAAGTAGTTTCGGTGGCTACATATACGATCAGGGTTAAAAGGGAAAGCAACCCAAGGGAGATGGAGAGGAGTGGGTTTTTGAATATCTGTTTAAATGTTGTAATAACGCCGGGTTTAATGGTTTTATACTAAAAAAGTAAAGAGGCTTATCTAGTTTTTTGTGGAAGCCTATGGAAGTTGTCCTCTGCTAAATTTGGGCTGGGCCATCATAAATCTTCAATGTTTGTAGGTGCATTGTCCGCCCTGTAACCCAATAGTTTTGTAAAAAACTTTTGAATGGCCTTGGTGTCAGATTTTACTTTTATAAAATAGTGGTCGCGGTATAGGGTGTACACCCCAAAATCGGTTTTGTACAGCGTAAATTTGTAATAGGGTATGATAAGTCCGTACGTTTCCAGAAGAGATCGAAAACGTATAATAATGCCTTTTGGCCGTAGCTCTATATTGCAGCTATTGGTGTTGTTGTCCAATATCAATAAGTTATTGATCTCGCTGCTGCAGTCCAGAATAATTAATTTTGGAGACCCTATGCCGTTCATAGCAAAGCGTTCTTTAAGGGTAAATGGCTTTCCCACCTCCCTATCTATTTTTTTTGTGATTTCTTTATTGTTATATGAGACGTTTAAAAGCATAATTTCTTGTTATTTCGACTCTGTTACGGGGTGTTTCCCATCTATGGACTTATAAAGTTAACTAATTCTGGTCTCTTTGCAGCCTACTTCTGGGCCAGACCAAGGCGAAAGAATAAAAAATGTTTAATTTTGCAGGCCTAAAGCACAAATTTTAATGAATATACAAGAAGTCCTTACCCAAAAGGTAAAAGAAGCAATTGCCTCCGTTTACAACGTAACCTTGCCCATGGTAGAATTTCAACCTACCCGTAAGGATTTTGCAGGCGATATTACAGCCGTAATTTTTCCAATGTTACGGTATATTAAGGGTAATCCGGTCAAGATAGGGGAAGAGATAGGGCAGTATTTAAAGAATGAGGTTCCGGAAGTAGAGGATTATAATGTGGTTAAGGGTTTTTTAAATATAACTATTAGTGATAGGTACTACTTAAATTTTTTCAATGAAATAAGAGGCCTACAGGACTATGGTTTTGTGTCCGGATCGGATAGCAATGCGGTCATGGTAGAGTACTCTTCGCCCAATACCAACAAACCTCTGCATTTGGGGCATGTGCGTAATAACTTGTTGGGGTATTCGGTATCGGAAATTCTTAAGGCGTCGGGGAAGAAGGTGTACAAGACCCAAATTATAAACGATAGGGGGATTCATATCTGTAAAAGCATGTTGGCCTGGCTGCGATATGGGAATGGAGAAACGCCCCAAAGTACTGGATTAAAGGGGGATAAGTTGGTAGGAAACTACTATGTGGCTTTTGATAAGGCCTATAAGGAAGAAGTTTCGGCAATGGTTTCGGAAGGAATGGATGTAAAAGTAGCCGAAAAGGAAGCACCCATATTATTGGAGGCCCAGAAAATGCTCAGGAAATGGGAGGCGGGAGACGAAGAAGTGGTAGGACTTTGGAAGACCATGAATCAATGGGTATATGATGGCTTTGCGGTAACCTATGAAAATATGGGGGTAGACTTTGATCAGTTGTACTATGAGAGCAATACCTATTTGTTGGGCAAAGATTTTGTTGAGGATGGTTTGCAAAGAGGGGTTTTTTATAAGAAAGAAGATGGCAGTGTGTGGATAGATCTGACCGATGAGGGACTTGATGAGAAAATAGTGCTACGGTCAGACGGAACGGCAGTTTATATGACCCAGGACATAGGAACGGCCATACAGCGTGTTAAGGACAATCCAGATGTTGGTGGTATGGTCTATACCGTAGGCAACGAACAGGATTACCATTTTAAGGTGTTGTTCCTAATTCTTAAGAAATTAGGATTTTCTTGGGCCGAAAAATTATACCATTTAAGTTATGGAATGGTAGATTTGTCGAGTGGTAAAATGAAAAGTAGGGAAGGAACTGTGGTTGATGCCGATGAGCTAATGGAAGCCATGTCCCAAACGGCTGCTGAAATTTCCGAGGAATTGGGTAAATTGGAGGATTACTCCAAGGAGGAAAAACAGGAGCTCTATAAGACTATAGGAATGGGGGCGTTAAAATATTTTATTCTTAAGGTAGATCCCAAAAAAAGAATCTTGTTCAATCCGGAAGAGTCCGTGGATTTCCAAGCAAATACCGGTCCCTTTATTCAGTATACCCATGCCAGGATACAATCTATCCTGAGAAAGGCAGAGGAGCTGGGTGAAGACCTAAGTGAGGAGCAGGCCTTGGTAGAATTGCATGATAAGGAAAAGGAATTGTTAAAACAGCTTCAGTTGTTTCCAGATACCGTTCAATTGGCAGCAGACAATTATAGCCCGGCGCTAATAGCCAATTACACTTATGATTTAGTGAAAGAATTTAATTCCTTCTATCAAAATGTTTCCATTTTAGGAGAGCAGGACGATAATAAGAAAATATTCAGGGTTCAATTGGCCAGA
>JBFHGV010000027.1:0-13031 GCA_041582955.1 Arenibacter sp. | reverse complement strand
CCTATTAGCAACACCCCTTACGTTTACATAAAAGGAGTCGGGGCTATTTATTCTTTTTATTTCCAAATAGATTTAAGGCTACTTATAGAAAACTTGTTCAGCTCCAATTCCATATCATTGGAATTTGTCACAGTCAATGACTTATAATAATCGTTGGGAAAGACTTGGGCGGTCATAACATATTGCCCTTCATTAATAAAGATCTCTACAGAGGACCAATCCATCAGAATTCGCACTTCATATTCCCCTTTTGGTAAATTGGGCAGGGGCATGGTCTGCACCTTATCTGCAAAGTCCTTATCAAATGTGGTTTCCCCTGAACGGGACCTATCCAAAACAAATTGCTCCTTGGCCCCATCCATGCTGAGCAATAAATTTTCCCCTAAACTGTTTTTAAATTCCATATTAAAGCTACGGGAATTGGTCCTGAATGTTATTTCGGACGTATTAAAATGATCAAAAGTCAACCTTTTATCAGATCTTGGGGCAATAGAAATGTTTTCTTGGTCACCCATGACCTTGATTTTATCCAAACTCTCCAAGGGGTAATTAGTCAGCTCTATACTATCATTTACCCTGCGTAAAGCCAATTTCCTGGGCAAGGTCATGGCACTTCGCCAGTTTTTCGTTGGCGTCTCCTGGGCATAGGCCCAATTGCTCATCCAACCAATAAAAATTCGGTCTTCCAGATTATTATACGTTACCCCTGCATAATTATCGGTTCCCCAATCGATCCATTTCGTCTGCTGTTGCCCACTTGTAAAAGTGGTGCCATCAAAATCCCCAACAAAATACTGGGTTCCACTACCGCCATTTGGCGCCCCTGGGTTAATACTGATCAATAAAACCCATTTTTCAATGTCTGTACCTTGGAGCGTTAGAGGAAACAAATCCGGACATTCCCAAACACCACCATGCGCCCCTTGATCCTTACCAAACTCACTTACCTTTTCCCAATTTTTTAAATCTGGGGACTGCCATATTTGAAGGTGGTCACCGGCAACCAAAAGCATGGTCCAATTATTTTCTATTTTATTCCAAAACACCTTGGGATCCCTAAAATCCTTTATGCCATCATTTTTTATAACGGGATTACCTTCATACTTTACCCAGGTATCCCCATTGTCAAGACTATAGGCAATTCCCTGGGTCTGATAATTGGATTGTCCTGCTTTCTCACCGTCCGCGTCATGATACGTATATATGGCGACCATAGCAGGGGTTTCCCCATTACCAAAGCCAGAAGTGTTTTCTGTGTCTACCACTGCGCTTCCAGAAAAAATATAACCATGTTCATCCGGGAATAATGCAATAGGTTTGTTTTCCCAATGTACCATATCCTTACTTACCGCATGACCCCAATGCATAGGTCCCCAGACAATATCATCTGGGTAGTATTGATAAAAAAGATGGTACACCCCCTGATTAAAGACCAGGCCATTAGGGTCGTTCATCCATTTTTTGACCGGTGAAAAATGAAACTGGGGCCTATACTTTTCCTGATAGGCGGCCGGCTCAGCTGCACTGGCACTCATGGGCTTTGCCTTTTCCTTACAGGATAAAAACACTATTATCCCCAGGAAAACGCACAATAGACTATTACAATAATGCTTCATAACGTTCTGTTTATATAAAAATAACCAAAAAAATGCGCTTGGTAAAACTTTACACATGAAGCAAATACTATCATAGCCCCACACCCAAGCCCCAGCTTTGCAAAACCCGCTGGCAAAGCCCCATTTCATTAACGGAAAATAGGTCTGGATCTTAAAGAAAAAACACACACAAACTGATCTAGATCATATGAATTGCCCTATAAACAGCTTAATTTAAAATATTAAAACACGGTGTCATGAAACCGAAAAAGTATCCAAAGGCAGATTTAAACAGAAAAAGCGGACTTTTCTTTGTGATAGGTCTGGTCATAGTCTTGTTTTTTGTTTGGAGAGCCTTGGAGTTAAAAACCTACCCCAAGGAAAAAGCTGCCATTGAACAAATTTTGGCAACGGACTACCTAGATGAGAAAGTACCTGTAACGGAAGCGCTCAACGTACCCCCTCCACCACCTCCTCCAGCAGCTCCAGAAGTCATAGAAATTGTAGAGGACGTTGCAAAAATTGAAGAAACCGTGATTCAGAGCACAGAGATCAACCAAGAAACGGTAGTGGAAGACACTTCTTTAAAAGTAGAGGATATTGCAGTTGTGGAAGAAGAGGAAGAAGATGTTGAGGTACCCTTTGCCGTCATAGAAAATGTCCCCGTTTTCCCTGGTTGTACGGCGGCTAGTAACGAAGAAAGAAAAGCCTGTTTTCAGAAGAAAATACAGGAACATATCATGAAACAATTCACCTATCCCGATGTTGCCGTAGAATTGGGCATAGAAGGTAAGGTATATGTACAATTCATTATAGACAAAACCGGTTATATCACCAACATCAGGACTAGGGGCCCAGACAAATTATTGGAAAAAGAAGCCAATAGGATTATAGCGGCATTGCCACAAATGACCCCTGGCAAACAGAGGGGAAGACCGGTAAAGGTTCCCTACACCATTCCTATTACCTTTAGGCTGCAGTAAATATCATAATGACCGTCTATTCTAGGAGGAACTTAGCCCGATGTAGCTTTAAAAACCAAATCCGAATCCTACTTGCACCATATTTCCTTCTATCGAGTTAAAGTAGCCTGCGTTAAAGGATAAAAAATTAAACCCGCTAATCCATAGCCCGCCACCTTGTGAGGTGTGCCATTTATTACTGTCTGCCCCATTCCAGACCCTCCCATAGTCGAATCCTCCATAAACCCCGATAGTAATGGGAGCTATAGCCGTGGGATACGTCTTTAACCTGAGCCTTAGATCCGAGGTCTGATATAAATAAGAACGACCTGTAAAACGCTCGTCCCGAAACCCCCTTAATCCATTATCGCCCCCAATAGAAGGGGCATGATAAAAGAAATACGTTCCATTGCCGATATTTGTCCTATACTCCGCCGTAGTACCCAAAACCAAATCTCCGGACCCTATTAATTTATGGCTTATTCCGGCCTTGAAGGCAAAATAGCCAAATTGATTATCGGCATTGCTGGTATTGATCTTGTAACCCGTAGTCATACCCAAATACAAGGCCTTGGTAGGAAAATCATCGGCGTCATCATTTTTGTAATAGGCCGATGTCTCTGCCCCTACATAGTGTTGGGGTTCAAAAATTTCTGGATCTAAATTGGAGGGAACAAAAAATCGATCCTGCTGTTCCTTTAATTTAAAGGATTCATAGAGCGCCTTAATATGCAAGGTGTGGTATGCTATTCCAGCATTTAGGCGAATTTTCTGCATCCTCGCCCGGTAATAATCCCTGCCAAGGTCGCTCTCCCTATTAACGGTCTCATTTCCTGCTCCAAAATAGTTGTTGGAAAATCTATCAGTAGCATAATACCCTTCCAAATTAAAGTTCCATTTTGGAATAATATTGGCAAACACTCCTTTATAGGAAAGCTCCAATGCCTTAAAAAGAAAATAATAGTTAGCGCCAACAGTATGTTTTTGCCGAAAATCCTCCCCGTTGAAACCTCTGTTGATATAGGTATTTTTGGCCCCAACATAAAAACCATCATCGGTCCTATACCCTATGGCAGGGAGAAAAATATTACTATTTTCCTGTAAATAACGCCAATGAAAAGTATTGGTAGTGTATACATCACTTAGCTGATGCCGAGGTTTGTTTTCCATAAACTTTATCTCCTCGTGCTTCCAATCATATACTTTTAATTTGGCAGTATTGGAGATGCTATAGGTGTCTTCTCCGTACCCCCCAATCAACCTAATAAATATATCATTATCACCCTCCCCGGACAAGGTAAACACGTCATCATCGCCCTGCCCATAAATCCATATCTCCTTGGTTTTATCGGCATTAAAGGTACGTTCCAACATTGTTTCGTTCTTCCTATCGCTCAACAACCTTCTCAACACTACCTTGGTCTTGCCTCCGGGAAGCCTGGTTATCGCTATCAGGTCATCTTTTTCAGTCCCGTGGAGTGTTACTACCCTTTCCAAATAATCTGCATATTCCCGGGCATAGGCAGGTAGTTTGGCCAACCGCTGCTTTAAATGGTTCTTTATGCGTTGGGCGGTACTATCCCGTACCTCCAAGGGCAATTTTAAAAAGGCCTTGTCTATTTCCTTTTCTGACAACTTTGCCTGAATAAATAAGGCCTCCTCCTCCCATACCTCTGCGTCATATTTTGTAAGCAAGGCACGATCCAGTCGCCCTCCCCCCATATTGAGCCACTTAACATCATCTATTTCCGGACCATAGGATTCCCAGCGTCTTGCATCGGGAACAAAAAGCTTTATGAGTTTAAGGGCAAAACCATCAAATTTTGGAAATGCATTGTCCCGATCCCTAGGAATGGGCAAAAACTCCTTATCCCCGTTCTTTTTTTCATATTCTGCCCACCTCCATTGATCTTGGTGTCTATCCCAATCCCCAATAAGCATGTCAAAAACACGCGCCCTAATAAAATCTCTCTGGTCTATGGTATAGGATTCATCACTGCTTATTTTTTCCAGCATATCGGTAGTACTCTCCATTTCCTTCATTTTTCCCGACTCAT
The DNA here is from genome assembly GCA_041582955.1 of Arenibacter sp. Taxonomy (GTDB): domain Bacteria; phylum Bacteroidota; class Bacteroidia; order Flavobacteriales; family Flavobacteriaceae; genus Arenibacter. The sequence goes on along the minus strand of JBFHGV010000027.1, from coordinate 8,417 downwards.
CCACAGTTCTTCTATACCCTTTAAAATTCACCTGTTCATCTGATGGTCGCTCTTCTATAAAATAAAGCTCGTCCCCAAACTTTTCATTTAAATCCCCCAATCGTTGTTGTTTGGGCACATAGTACAGCGATGGACTGGAATGGTTTACATTTACTGCCTTGGCCAAGGGATTAATAACCAACTGCATATAGGGATGAGCGGTTGTAAAGAAGTCTGATATCACTTCCTCTGCCCAGGTATCCCTATATTTATCTTCCTCATAGGCGATCCCTTTAATTTTGAACTTCAAGAATTTAAGGGCATTTTTTCGTAGCGATCGCATGGCATACTCCTTGCCATTGCTGTCCTCAAGGCGAATGGAAAAGGACTGATGCCCGCCACCCTCCTTGGTTACCCTTAAGCCTCCGTACAAGGTGTCCAAATACGCTACCGGAGCGGTCACTGAGGTACCAAAGTACTCACGGTAACGTTTTCCCCATAAAAATTTATAGAAACCTGATTTATTCAATTTTTTAGTGTCGTCCAATACCGCCTTTTTCTTGGTCTTGTTTGTTATGGTGATAAAACTTTTTGAAACACTGTCTTTAAACAGTTCTGGAAGCACTTTCATACTGCTGTTTTGGTTGCTGCCGCTAATAAAGGTCACCCTTGAAGAACCATCCATATAATACTCCAATTTTGCGAAGCCCATATCACCATGGGTAAATTTACCCTCATAATCCAACGCCCCCCCAATGGTTGTAATGTTATCCGCACCAATTTTAGTAGGTGTTTTTTTGCTTAGCGACCCCCCTATTATTTGATGGATCCCGCCTCCTGTAAGATATTGCAAACTTTCTTCATGGCCCGATACAATGGTAATCCTATCAGACGCTTGGGCCAAGGCACTCACTAATATTCTCAGATAAGAATAACGTCTTGAATCCAAAAGGTCTGGCGAAAATGCCCCTAATTTGGAAATCCCGTTCATCATGGTCCCTAAAACCGGTAAAGGTGAAATATGACTATTTAAACTTTCCTTGCCCGCATATTTCCCATTGCTAAAAATTGGGTGATGCATGGCGATTATAATGTTTTTATCCTGCCCATCATTGATATACCCTTCCAATTCTTCCAAAAACCTACGCCTGGTCTTAATATCGGTACACTTCTTATTAATATCCTCTACCCTGGACCAATTGGAAATAAACCATTTGGAATCCAGCACAATAAGATCTAACTGATCATTGATTACCAAATGCTCTATAGGGCAAGCATTTTCGGGAAAGAAGTTTATATTTTCATGCTCCAGGTCTTTAATAACATCCTCAATTTTTTCAACATTACCAGATTTAAAACTCTTCCATTCATTGTTTCCGGGCAGGAAAATTGTATTTCCCTTGAAGTCTTTGACCAATTGAATTTGTTGCTCCAATAGGCCTTTATCCAGTTTCCAGGCCTCTTCTTCCGCTGAAATATTATCTCCTGTAAAAATGAGGGTACTTTCCTTGGGAGCCGTCTTCAAATTGGATTCAAGAAGTTTTATAGCCAATTCCGAACTTCCTTTTCCTTTATTGCCATAGCCTCCCGCAATGTAAAATGTATGCACCAAGCTGTCCTGTTGTTCCAATGGGACCATGGATGCATTACCCCCTACGTACTGGGGCTTATAGGTAGCACAAGCCTCTACTAGCAAAACTAGAAGCACTAAAATACCTGTTTTGAGAAATGGGTGCGTTTTCATTAACAATGAGTTTTGGCTTGATGGGAATATTTAGTTTTAGTCCTTATTCCTTTCAGGGTTAGCAATACTATGTAGTGAGAGAATCAATCCTTTACTTAAAAAGCAGGATCAAGATTCAAGAAAAACTCCTGACAAAACAATCCCCAAGATAATGACCGCCAAAATAACCATAATGATAATGGCCCCTATTATTGTCTTTTTATTATCCTGAAAGATATAATTTCGGCTTTTGTCGTCTTCTTTTTTTACAAATTTGGCGTCTTCTTCTTCACCTTGTTTAATGTTCATATGATGTTTTTTTAGATACCCCCAAAATACATCGAACCAGCTGTATCACTTAATTCAATCAGTCAAAATATTAACTCTTTTATTTAGGGAGCCTAAAGTAACAGTAACGGCCTAGGCAGGTTTGCTAAGCGGAATGTAGCTAAATCTTATTTTTCCCAAATGCTCCTCATGTACAAATCCTTCTTCATAATGACCCCAATCTATTTTAGCTTTTTTTTCGGCCTTGCTATATTGCGAAAGCAAGTTCTCTGAAGTTAGAATATATTCTTCTACGGGAATGTTGTTTTTTAACAATCTATGGGCAGTAATCACGTCTTCACCAATAAGCTTTATCCTTTTGCCTACAGGTACCAATCCTACCTCTTCTCCATAGTGGAGGATGATTTTCAACCCCAATACTTCTGGTATTAGTTCTGCCGCCTCATCCACGGCATATCTGGCTTTAAGGGCATGTAGCTGTTTATAAAACTCAGTATAAAAAAACCTACACTGATCTAAAATCTCTACAAAGGAGGGCAAGTCTCCAGTTCTATAGAATAGAACGGCATCCCCTTCAATTTCAGATATTTTAAGCCCAATTTCATTGCTGTATACAATTTTGTTCAGCAGGGAAGGAATAACCTTTGAGCTTAACTCAAAGTCGGTTTTACTCATAAATTGGGTAAATCCACTTATATCCGGTATGCATAATAAAGTTGGCAAAGCTTTCATAGTTTAAACGATTTGAGATCTTATTGATTATTTATAACATCCTTGGAAAGGCTTATATTTTTATGGTCACAATCCTACTCCAAGGTAACTAGCAAAGTTTTGTCCTTCCTTTGCTATGGTGTTTCTTGCACCTTTTCTCCATAAATCATACGCTTTCCCTCTTATCCTTTCTGGCTCTCTGACAGAATTTAAGACTATCTGTTGTGCTAAAAAACAAAATATTTTTCTCTCAAATTGAGAATGGGAGCTTTAGGAACAATGATTTATTCATTTGGATTAATTTCCCCGTGGCTTGGCGCTAAAATTAAAATTTCCTGTTCCTACTTTTACATCATACCTATATCACAAAACTATGTTTCACCATTAAATTGAATGTCATGAAAAAATCTATATTTATGATGCCCTTGCTTTTAGTTGCGTCAATTATCCTAGCTGGCTGCCGTGAAACCAAACCTCCTAAGGAAGATCAGCAAGGAGAAATAGAACGGGTGGTAGATGAGGCCGAGGACGGAGTTAAAAGAGCAGGCGAGGAAATTAAGGGGGCCTACAAAGATGTAAAGGAAGAGGTAGACGGTGAAACGGATGACAACTAAGTTCTCAAATGTAACCTTGGCAAAAAAAATACGGGATATGACCCCCAATAAACAACCGATGACAAATCTTACGGCATATGGTTATGGTCTTATATGAACCATCCTTCATGCTGGCTGGCATTCCTGCTCAGAAGGGAAGACACCCAAAAGAAGTCAAGGTTACTTGCAAGACTATGTATTCAGGGATAATAATATATTAATTCCCAACGGGGGACTTTTGATAATCTGCAAGTTGCTGTGGTCCTTCCAACAACATCCGCACAATCTGCAATGTTCCATCATCCTTGGTTGCAATTTCCCATTTAATTAGGGCAATAGTCCCTTTTTGGATCTCCAGCCCCGTAATGCTACGCGGGTGAACACAGCTCCCGTCATTGAAAAATGGAATTTCCCCAGGCTGTGGAAATCGTGGTCTATGGGTATGCCCAACAACGGTGAGAATTTCATTATTGACCAAAATCCATTTCTTTATGCGCTTTTCAATCCTTATGAGCTCTTTATAATTTTTGGCAGGACTAGTGGGATCTGCAATACCCCACACTTGTAAGGGTTTCCACAGCACCCGCACCAGGAACCTGGCCCACCGCCAAAAGGTATAATTCCACCAATCGGCCTGATGCCCGTGTGTCAAAAGCACTTCCTGTCCGTTATCCCGATGTTTTAAAATTATGGCCTCGTGGTAGGTAATATCCTCAAACAGTTCCTTATCACAACCGTCAATAGGTTCAAAATAAGAAGATAAATATTTCTTTACATAATTGGGGTCCTTATAAACCATATCATGATTCCCCCATATCATATGCAACCTTTTTTCCAAATGAAATTTCCTAAGGAGTTTATAGACGTTTTTATGCGCGGCAAAAATGGAATCGAAACCTATATTCTCCCATAGCTCATCCCCGTCACCCAATTCACAATAATCAAAACCTTCGTTGAAGTAGTACCTCAGGGCATGAAAATAAATATTGCGATTATTGGCAAATTCATCTGCAAAACTATTATCGCCACGGTGACAATCGCTGAATAGGATAATTTTTGAGCTATCGTCAAAGGGAAGAATTTTGGCTTGGTTATAGGCCCTGGACAATCTTCTAAAAGAGGACATGTTTTTTTTGAGTTTAAGGTAATATTTTTTTAAGTACGGTCACTGGTTTACAATTTCTGGAATACCTAAATCCCAATTTATAACGCTTTTATGAAAAACACCCTGCAAAAACTCAGAAACACAGTCTCATTTTGCTGCCTAAAAATATAGGGTAAGCTTTTCTTTTGTAATTTTACACCCAAAACCCAGACTAAGGTTTAGATGAAGGAACAGCTGGATAACATATTGCCCCTTACCTATCATATCAGTTTTAACAAATTGTTAAACCACTATGATGCCATGGCCCATGGCGAGGATGAATTTTTGGCCAGCAAGGCCAAGCATATTCTAAAGGCCCAAGCTCCGTATCCAGAGTTAAGAGAGGGGTTTACAGACCCTGCACTATTATATAAATACCAGGAGGTAATCCATATCATATTGCAAGATCTATTTTCGGCAGTATTGACCCAAAATGAAATCAAGACGGCTGCGTTGCCCTTTAGGGATGTAATTTTTAATGCCAGTGAACGTTTCGAACAAATATTGAAGGCGGCAGGCCCCAATTTTAAACCAACAATCAATAATAAGGAAGAAGAGGTTACTTACATTATGGCCGCTGTGGTCATCCTTAATTATTATTATGGGTTTAAATTAGACTTTAAAAGGCCTCTCTTTTACGATATTCCCGATGCCAATGGGGTAACTAAGCACTACCGTATATTGTACAATGCCGATTTTATTGAAATTATCCCAAACGGCACACCCCCTGAAATATCGCAGGAAGACGTAAATGAACTGTTGGAAAATATAGACAATTTGGAGATCTGGAAGCAAAAGATCCCTCCCAATAGTTTTATCAGCAAAGGCTTTGTAATCTCCAATATGTTCGATGTAACGGCAGAACATGCCATTTCGGAAATAAAATCGACCCTGATCATCAATGACAAAAACAAAGGGGGCAATTTTATCAAAGGAGTGGAAAACACCTTTAGATCGCTATTTGGCCTTCCCAATATGCAAATTGGGTTCTCTATTTTTAACCCTGGCGAAAATAGGTTTGAAAAGGTACCTACCTCTGGCATACGCAGCTTTATATTACAGAACAAAAATCATGAGACCTGTAATGAAGCCCTGTGCCAAGAATCGTACCGTAGGCTTATAAATCACAATAGCTATTTTGCAATAGCTGATGTAGACAAATATTATGGGATATCTAAGGGCATGCCACCATATAAGGGCCTACACGATCAAAATTTTAAGAGTGCATTATTTGCCCCTATAGCAAAGGAAGGGCAGTTATTGGGGGTATTGGAGCTGGTATCGGACAAGGCCAATGATCTAAATAGCGTAAATGCACAGAAATTGGACGACGTAATCCCATATATTGTTTCAGCCGTGTTACGCTCCTTGGAAGAGGAAGAAAATTTGATAGATGCCGTTATCCAGAATGAATGCACTTCGGTACACCCGTCGGTATATTGGAAATTTAAAGAGGAAGCCAAACGTTTTATCTTAAATGACCAAGAAGGCTTGCAACCCTCCTTCAGGGAGATCGTCTTTAACGAGGTATATCCGCTATATGGCCAAATAGACATTAAAGATTCTTCCCAAGCCAGGAATATGGCTATACAGCGCGATCTAATGATTCAACTGTCCGAGATTAACAATATTCTTACAGCGGCTTGGAAAAATAATAAATTGCCTATTTATGAAGAACTCATTTTTAGGGTAAACAACCATATAGAAGACATTAAGGAAGTTCTTCACACCAATAGCGAACAAGCTATTTTCGATTTTGTAAGTGAGGAAATCAATCCCGTATTTGAGCACCTTAAAAAATCTTCAAAATTATACAGGGAATTACTGCTGCAATACGAGTCCAAAATTGATATGGGAACCGGCAGCTACTACGACCACCGCAAGAATTATGACGAAAGTGTTACGTTGATCAACGAGAAGTTGGCCTCGGTCATAGATAAGAAGCAGGAGGAAGCCCAACTAATGTACCCCCATTATTTTGAACGCTACAAGACTGATGGCGTAGAGCATAATATGTACATAGGCGATTCCATTACAGGAAAACGGGAATTTGACCGGCTTTACCTAAATAATCTAAGGTTGTGGCAGCTTCAGGTAATGTGCGAAATGGAAAACAGGCACTACGCCTTAAAGCCAAAACTACAGGTGCAACTAGACGTTGCTTCCTTGGTTTTGGTATATAATGGATCCCTTTCCATCCGTTTTAGGATGGATGAAAAGAAGTTTGATGTGGATGGGACCTACAATGCCCGGTATGAAATTATCAAAAAGCGCATAGACAAGTCCTATATAAAAGGTACCAAAGAGCGACTTACCCAACCCGGTAAGATAGCCATAGTATATTCCCAAAAAAAGGACGAATTGGAATACCTCCGATACATAAAATTCCTAAAAGCCAAAGGGTACTTTCAGGACAAGGTAGAAATTGTTGAACTGGAAGGCCTCCAAGGGGTTTCTGGCCTAAAGGCCATTAGGGCATCCGTCCTATACAGAACGGAAAACAACAAGGATAAGACCTATTCCTATGAAGATCTCATGAATGAGCTTAAAGCCTAGGTGGGCAGTTCAATAATCTTTTCCGGTCCGTAAAATTTCAAGGCTACAAAAAAGGCGATTACCGATAGTATCATCCCGATCATAAAGATGGTATAGGTCCATCGTAGCAATTTGTATTTCCTGTTCAGTACCAGTCCTAAAAAGTAAAGATCCTTGGTAAGGGAGCTATAGACATAGGTCTGATCCTTGATCAATTCCTGGATGGCCCATTCATAATCTTGAAGCTTCATTTTATGGAAATTGCCAAAAAACAAGAGATTTACCTTTTTCTGCTCCACATCTTCCTTTGTAAACTCGCCACTGGTTACATTGGGCCTTGTGGCCATAATAGACATTATCATGGATATTACACTAAAGGTAACGAAAATGGCTGCGGGTATAATTAAATAGTCGTTACTGGGGTTATCCAATTTTGGAATCAAATTGGCCAAGACCAGTGAAATGATAATCGCATTTACAGAAAGAAGAATATTTGCCTTTGTATCTGCAATATCACTTAATTTTAAATGATTCCGCATGGTTACCCTGAACATGGTCTGTATACCCCTTTCCGGACTCTCATTCTTTAATTTTACCTTGAGTTCTTCCTTTTTGGTAAGTTTTTTATACTTTTTCTTGGTCTTCACCAACTTTTTTAGATTTTTATCCTTTCCCTCCTGCCAGTTCTCCTTGGCATAATCTGTATAAAAACGGTGTTCTGTCCGAAACATTTTTATGTTCTCGGTCCGCCATTCCTTGGGGGTATAATGTGCAATGTCCAAAAGGGAAAGCTCTTCCCGGAGCAGCTCTGAGGTCTCCATATAGCTATTACTGCCCAAATGGGAAGAGTCGGCATCCTTCATTATTTCTTCGGAAAGATTTTTGGGCTCATAAAACCGTTGGGTTGCCAAAATAAGCTGCTCCACCTTATTTATCCCGTTTGCATCGTATTTATGCTCTTTCAGAAATTGGGACGCAATACGCTTACTTTTTTCCTCATGATCTGCAACTCCTTCGGTATAACCCGTATCGTGCAGCCAGGCCGCCAACTCAATTGCTTCATTTTCTTTTTCATCTAGATCAAGGGCCGCCAGTAATTCTTTCGTATTTTTAACGACTCTTTGTGTATGTCGAAGATTGTGATATAAAAAATTCCCATCCAATTTGGTGGTTAGCAATTCCGTTACAAAATCTTCTGCAAGTTTAATTATATCAGACATCCATGTAATTTATAAAATCCAAATTACAAATTATATTTTCTAATTTTACCGTTATGAACAAAGTTTTTGCACCTATTGCACTGTTATTTTTATTTTGGAATTGCGCCACATACCGCTCCAAATATATAAATGACAAAGATGTAAGTGAAATACGGACCAACAAGGAAATATCCCATACATTTTATTTAATAGGTGATGCCGGTTTATCGCCCATGAACGAAATG
>JBFHGV010000026.1:0-13280 GCA_041582955.1 Arenibacter sp. | reverse complement strand
TTGGTTTATGCTTTATCGTTATTGAAATTTACGGTTATAGGCAGTCTCCTGCACATCTTTAGTGGGGTGTAGTTGTTTACGGCTAGTTCTAAACTTTAATTAGTATACCTTTGGGTATATTATTGGGTGGGATATTGAATAAAACCTGCCAATTGGAATTGTCTATAGCCGTATAGAGAAACAAATTATGGGATTTAAATTATAGTTCCCAGGCAAATGTTATTTTTGTCTGGAAGTAACTATATAAAAAAGGAATATGAAAGGAGTTTTGTTGGTGAACCTAGGTTCCCCTGATAGTCCCACACCTAAGGATGTAAAGCCGTATTTGGACGAGTTTTTAATGGACGAAAGAGTGATAGATGTGCCTTTATGGTTGAGGAACATTATTGTACGGGGGATTATTTTGCGGACAAGACCCAAGAAATCGGCCGAGGCCTACCAGAAAATTTGGTGGGAAGAAGGTTCTCCCCTTGTTGTTATTTCGGAGCGTTTTACCCAAAAGGTGAAGGAGCAGATCCAAGTCCCGGTGGCCCTGGGTATGCGGTATGGCAGTATGACCATTAAGAAAGCAATGCAGGAACTTCATGAGAAAGGTGTGGATGAGGTGTTATTGGTGCCTTTATACCCACACTATGCCATGTCTTCCTTTGAAACAGTTGTGGTTAAGGCTATGCAGGTAAAGGAATCGTTTTTTCCTGATATGGCCATTACCACCCTTCCTGCGTTTTATAAGAACGAGGATTATATAGAGGTTCTTTCCAAAAGTATAGCGGAGGGACTCAAGAATTTTGAGTACGATCATATCTTGTTTTCCTACCATGGTATTCCGGAAAGGCATATAAAAAAGTCCGACCCAACAAAATTTCATTGCAAGATAGATGATAGCTGTTGTAAGACCAATTCTGTGGCGCATCATACCTGCTATCGCCATCAGTGTTATGAGATGACGGAGAAAGTAAAGAAAAACCTTGGTCTTTCCAATGATAAAGTTAGTCTTTCGTTTCAATCCAGATTGCCCAATGACCCTTGGTTAAAGCCTTATACCGATTTTGAGTTTGAGCGCTTTCCAAAAGAAGGTATTAAGCGTTTAGCGGTGATTACGCCTGCATTTGTGGCCGACTGTTTGGAAACCTTGGAAGAGATCGCCATGGAAGGGAAGCATCAATTTCAGCAAGCTGGTGGGGAAGATTACAAGCACATTCCTTGTCTTAACGACAACCAGGACTGGGTAGATGTAATGGTGAAGTGGATAAAAGACTGGGAGCTTAAGGAAATACTTCCGGTATAATGGCAAAAGTATCGTCAGAACAACTGGGCAGTGAGCCCATTGGCAAATTACTTGTTAAGCAGGCGGTACCAGCTGCTATAGGTATATTGGTCATGTCCCTAAATGTTCTGGTAGATTCTATATTTGTAGGCAACTGGATCGGGTCTATCGCCATTGCTGCCATAAATGTGGTACTGCCTGTTTCATTCTTTATTGCAGCCCTTGGAATGGCCATAGGCATTGGTGGTTCCAGTATTATTTCCCGGGCATTGGGGGAAAACAATAAACAAAAGGCCTTAAAGACCTTCGGGAACCAAATAGCCTTAACACTTTTGGTCACCATTGCCATGGTGATCTTGGGGCTGTATTATGTAGATAGTCTTATCCCTTTATTTGGAGGAAAGGGTGAGATTTTTGCTTCCGCAAAGATTTACTACATTATTGTTTTGTACGGAGTGCCTTTTTTGGCGCTTTGTATGATGGGCAATACCGTGATACGGGCAGAGGGAAAACCAAGGTTTGCCATGAACGCCATGATTATTCCCTCTGTGGGGAATCTTTTTATGGATTACCTCTTTATCTATGTTTTTGATTGGGGTATGGAAGGGGCAGCCTGGGCAACCACCATTGGATATTTTCTTTGTTTTGCATATATCCTGTATTTTTTTCTTTCCAAAAATTCCGAATTAAAGCTCAATTGGTCCCATTTTAGACTGGATGGTGCTATTCTTAGGGAAATTGGGGCACTGGGTTTTGTAACCCTTTCCAGACAGGCGGTAATAAGCCTAATTTATTTGTTGATGAACAATATCCTCTTTGGCCTGGGTGGTGAAGCTATGATTGCCGTATATGCCATTATTGGTAGGATGCTCATGTTTGCTCTCTTTCCTGTTTTTGGCGTCACCCAAGGTTTTTTGCCCATTGCAGGCTTTAACTATGGGGCAAAAAAATACCAAAGGGTACGAGAGTCTATCAATACTGCTATCAGGTATGCCGCGGGTCTGGCGTTTATCGTTTTTATAGGGTTGATGATTTGTCCGGAAGGGATTGCGGCACTGTTTTTGAGTAATCGTCCCGATATGTCGGACCATGAACTTGCTATGAATGCTTTTGTGTTGGAACATACCCCTTCTGCCATGCGATGGGTATTTGCGGCAACCCCTGTAATAGCCGTTCAGTTGATCGGTGCTGCTTATTTTCAGGCTATTGGAAAGGCCGTGCCTGCATTGTTATTGACCTTGAGCAGACAGGGTTTCTTTTTTATACCGCTCATTTTAATTTTGCCCAACTACTTTGGAGAACTTGGAGTGTGGATTTCTTTTCCCATCGCAGATGTCTTGGCCACGATGGTTACAGGCTATTTTTTAAGGAAAGAGATACAAACCACCTTGGTAGACCACCCAGCCTAGGCTACTGATGACAAACAATAGGTGTTTAAACGCTTTCAGAATAGTTCAAAAGTTAAAAAAGGTATTGGATTTCCTATTGCTATATGCGTGGAGAAGTATTGCAGCTAACAGCACAGCACAACAGGCCAGTGCTGTAAATGCGAGGACATTCAAACTGGTCTGATGTCTAACGTATATAGCGAACAACGCCCATATCCCAACAGCTGCAAATTCGCGCATGCTTCTTTTGAAGATAATGACCAGATTAATCAAAGTGGCAATCACCAGGAGCACAATGGTCCATTGTATTTGGGTAAGAAATGCGCCCTTGCGGCCTATTTTAGTGAGATATAGGGCAATATTGGCTATGGTGGCAACTGTAATATTACAGGCGATATATTTCCTAAAAGCTTTGGGATTAAACTGTTCTATGGTAGATTGGACGTTCTTCCTTAAGAGGTAAAACGCTATGGGGCCAAAGATTAGTTTTATATAATTGCGTCTACTATCTTTACCGAACAATTGTCTGCTTATGACCGATTATTACAATTATATTAAATCCTTGCACCTTATTTTTGTGGTTACCTGGTTTGCGGGGTTGTTCTATATACCACGATTGTTTATCTATCATATTGAGGCCGATCAAAAATCATCGCCTGAGAAGGAAATATTAACCCGTCAATTAAAGTTGATGACCAAGCGCTTGTGGTTCATTATTACTTGGCCTTCCGCTGTTTTGGCTACATTCTTCGCAATATGGTTGTTAATTTTGTATCCTGCATGGCTACAACAACCATGGATGCACATTAAGCTAGTCTTTGTATTCTTGTTAATTGCCTATCACCTTAAAAATCATCAGATTTTTAAACAATTGCAACGGGATGAGGTGAGATATACTTCTAAATTTATGCGAATATGGAATGAGGGAGCCACCTTAATTCTGTTTGCAGTGGTTTTTTTAGTGATTTTAAAAGGAACCTTTAATTGGATATTTGGCGTTGTGGGTATTTTGGGATTGGGCGTATTGTTAATGTTGGGGATTAAACTCTATAAGCGGATCCGTGACAAAAACCCGGAGGCATAGGCTTGCTTCAACCTAAAATTGGTTTGTTTTGGCTTGATAATTGCTACCTTTAGTATTAAAAATTAATTTCAATTGCTGACGAATATTTCATTGCGTTCCCGAATTTTTGTTTCCATGATCTTTTGGGTGATCATTGCATTTATTCTTATTGCTTCGGTGACCATTTATCAATACAGTGAGCAAAACAGGGATTACCATGCAGAACGTATGGAGCGTAAGGAAGAGCAGATAAAGCAGAGTATTGATCTGGTCCTGCAAAAAACCACTTACCCGGTCACTACTGAAAATTTGGGGCATATTTTTAAGGATGAGATCTATGAGATAGCTTTGGTGCAGAATATTAATTTTAATATATATGATTTGCAGGGTCAGCTGATTAAAAGTTCCAGGCCCAAGTTTGAAATAGACTCCATTTCTACCTGTTTGGATGCCGAAGTGTTGAATAAATTGGCAAGTACGCCCACAAAGCGATATGTAGAGCAAAAATCGGCTGCTGGATACCATTACCAGGCTTCCTATACCTACATCAACGATAGGAGGTTTAAACATGTTGGGATATTAAATCTGCCTTATTTTGAGGATAATTCTTTTAACGATAAGGAGTTAAAGGAAATTCTGTTGAGGCTTACTGGAGCTTATCTATTGCTGATGCTACTGGCCATTGGACTGGCATATTTAATTTCCAAGTATATTACCAGGTCTTTGCAGACTATTTCCGATAGGCTGGACCAGACCGATCTGACCAAGAGGAACGAGAAAATAATAATAGAAAATCCAAGTGAGGAAATTGGGAAATTGATCACCTCCTATAATGAAATGATCGATGAATTGGAAATTAGCGCGGCCAAACTGGCCAAAGGAGAACGGGAGCAGGCTTGGCGCGAGATGGCCAAGCAAGTGGCCCATGAGATAAAGAATCCGCTAACGCCAATGCGATTGAGTGTTCAGAATTTTGAAAGGAAGTTTGATCCCAACGACCCGGATATAAAGAAAAAAGTGTCTGAATATTCCAAGACCTTAATACAGCAAATAGACACTATGAGCAGTATAGCATCGGCCTTTTCCAACTTTGCAAAAATGCCGGCCCAACAGAACGAAACACTGAATGTGGTCAAGATCGTAAAAATGGCCGTTGATATTTTTGATGAAAACTATATCCAGTTTTCCTCGGATGAGGAGGAGATAATAGCTAAATTGGACCGTACCCAGCTTATCAGGGTGGTGACCAATCTGGTAAAGAATGCTACCCAGGCCATTTCGGGACTAGAGGAGCCCAGTGTTTTGGTGACGGTAAACAAAGATGGGGATTATGTTAAGATCACGGTAGGGGATAATGGGGTAGGAATACCTATAGAGTCCAAAGAAAAGGTATTTGAGCCCAAATTCACTACTAAGACCAGTGGAATGGGTCTGGGTCTGGGGATGGTGAAGAGTATTGTGGAAACCTACAATGGTAGTATTCACTTTGTATCCCAACCGGATAAAGGTACGGTTTTTACGGTGCGTTTCCCTTTGACCAAGGGTGATGCAGGGTAATAGCTATGGGTAACAACCCAAACAACCCGTATTTAACCTAGCCCATGGTAATTGCTCTAAGGTCGCTCTTGGTTGCCTGGTTTCCATAAGTATTTAATAAGGATGTACAACTAAATTATAAAGCAATGCAATATCAAAATTTACTAGTGGATTCGGATTCCAACGTATCCTTGATTACCATTAATAGGCCCTCCAAACTAAATGCGCTGAACAAGGCAACCATAGAGGAATTGCACCTTGCTTTTAAGACTTTGGAAGAGGATAGGGACACCAAGGTCATTGTATTGACCGGTAGTGGTGAAAAAGCTTTTGTGGCAGGGGCCGATATTTCTGAATTTGCTAATTTTTCCGAGGAAGAAGGGGCCAGATTAGCGCTTGAGGGGCAACGGCAATTATTCGATTTTGTGGAGAATTTAAGCAAACCGGTCATTGCGGCCATTAACGGTTTTGCCTTGGGCGGTGGACTGGAACTCGCCATGTCCTGTCATTTTAGGGTAGCCAGCCACAACGCCAGAATGGGCTTGCCCGAGGTTTCCTTGGGTGTTATTCCTGGGTATGGGGGTACCCAGCGCCTACCACAGCTTATTGGTAGGGGCAGGGCCATGGAAATGATTCTCACTGCTGGGATGATAGACGCCGCAAGGGCCTTGGAATACGGTCTGGTAAACCAGGTGGTAGAACAAGAACACTTGCTGGATCTATGTGCGAAGTTGGCAAGCAGGATAACGAAAAATTCCCCAGTTGCCATCCGGTACGCAATAAAAGCAGTAAATGCTGGTTTTAACAATAGCATCAATGGGTTTAAGACAGAGATCGAGGCTTTTGGTAGTTGTTTTGGAACCGCCGATTTTAAGGAAGGCACTGAGGCCTTTCTTGAAAAACGCAAGGCCAACTTCCCCGGGGCTTAACCCCTCTTACTAAATATCTTGTTATGAATCTTAGGAAAATTCTTGGGTCAATTGTATTGTTTATGTCCTTCATCTTCTTGGCAGAAGCTCAGGAAATGCCTATAAAATATAGCTTTGGTGAAAAATATAACGATAGGTATAAGTATTCCAACCTCTTGGAAATTTCCGATGACGGTTCTGGAGGGTCTATTCTGGTACGGTCTTACTATACCGGAATTATATTAAAACCAAAAGGTTATTTAATAGAACACTACAATAAGGACCTAGAATTAATAGGGGAATACAATTACAAGATAAAGGGTGTTGATTTTGTTAATGCCTTTGTGAAAAATGGGCAATTGAACCTCTTGCTCTTGAAGTATGCCGCAAGCAAGGGATCTTATGATTATGTGGTGCATAGTAGTCCTATTGGAAATTTCAATTTTGTGACCAAAACCATTCTTTCCATTCCCTCCCAAGAGGTTAATAGTCCCATGGCCCACAACTACTACAGAAGAAATTTTGCATCTGGCTTTACCACAACCACTTTTTTTAACGAGAATAAGTCGGCCTTTGTTATTAGCACCCACTTTAAAAAAGGGCGTGATGAAAAACATTTTATTTATTTGTTTAACAGTGGTTTGAACAAGTTGGCTGAATATGATTTTTCCGATCAGATAGAAGAAAAGAATTATGCCTGGGAAAATGTAGTGACTTCCAAGAATCTAGAACAGGTATATTTGGTAGGAAAGGCGTTTTATAAAAAGAAGCGTTTTGCCGTAACCGATCGCAAATTTCAATACGAGTTGTTGAAAATTTCCAATAATAGCGGCACTACACAGACTTTTGACGATCCAGGGAAGTTTTCTGAGGCGTTGAAGCCAATTCTGATCGATAACAAATTGGTTTGTGTAGGTTTTTATTCAGATAGAAAGGACAATAGGTATAATGGCCTAGCTTATTTTGAACTGGATAAAAACTCCTTGGCAATAAAAGAAAAGAAATACAACCCCTTCTCACAGCAGTTTATGGACGATAAGTTTGGTAGGGAAGATGGCACCGAGGTTAAAAATTTAGTGTTTAAGAATGTTAGTGTTACAGATGATAATGCCATTCTTTTCAATGCCGAGGAATATTTTGTGACCTCTAGTGTGCAGCAAGACCCTACCGGCTCTAGGGTAAAGATAGAAAGGTTTCATTACAATGATATTGTAAGCGCCAAATTAAGCCAGAATGGGGACATTATCTGGGCCAGAAATATCAATAAGTCGGAGGTTACCCAAGGTGATGCGGCATATGCTTCATATAGTTCTTTTGCCCGTGGGGATAACACCTATTACCTTATAAGTACGGCCACGGAGAATCCTCAATTGTTGAGTGGGGAAAGGTTGATTTTTAAGCAAGGTCTCAGTAGGAACCGAAATGTATTTATGATACGCTTGGATGAGGAAGGGAGAATCAGCTATGAAAAGGTAATTGATGACCGTGAAGCCCGACTCCCTTTAATGGTTTCCATGCCCTTGAAGGACCAAGAGAACAATAGCCTATTGTATTATGCCAAAAGGGGCAACAAAAAGCAATTGGTAAAAGTGGCCATTGGAACACCATAGCTGGTCATGTGGCTTTATATATTACATTATTCGTTTAAGGTTCTTGGGTCGTGTTCTTGTTGCTCGTACACAGGTAACAACTCGCTCCTTCCGGCAAAGGGACTATAATGTTTTGCCAGTAATCTGTATCGTATTCTTTGCAATGGCCATGTACCAACTATTTAGTTGTTTTTTGGTAGGTTGGGTGGTTCCGAGTTTTCTAAAAAAAGATCACCAATTTTTTTGCTATCCGTCCTTCTTCCGATTGTTAATTTCTAACATTTATTTCTTTCAATAATAAATCGCCTTTAAGATGTTGGAAAAATTCCATATTTTTGGATAAAATCCAATAGCTTGAAGTCAGATCACTTTTTAAAGGGGCGTGGTGCCCAGCACAATACCCACAATAGGTTTCAACGATTCTCCAGTGAAATGAGGGACGATTTTTTGGAGTTTTGTCGCGTTTCGGGTGAAGAAGCAGACAATAATAATACGCGGTATATTCCTATATTTCCCAAGTCCATCGTCAACAAAGTGAACAGCCCAGATGTGGGCATGTCCTATTCCCTGAATCCTTATCAGGGCTGTGAACATGGCTGTATTTACTGTTATGCCCGTAATAGTCACGAGTATTGGGGCTACGGTGCCGGACTCGATTTTGAACGTAAAATATTGGTAAAAAAGGATGCTCCCGCCCTTTTGGAGGCTAAACTACGAAGTAAAAACTGGAAAGCTTCAACCATCGTGCTGTCTGGAAATACCGATTGTTATCAACCGGCAGAGCGCCAATTTGAAATAACCCGCGCCTGCTTGGAAGTGTTTTTAAAATATCGGCACCCAGTTGGGATTATCACCAAAAATGCATTGGTGTTGCGGGATTTGGATATACTGGTCCAATTGGCGAAAGATAACTTAATTGGGGTAAATATATCTGTTACTTCCTTGTCAGAGGAAACCAGGAGGGTGCTGGAGCCCAGGACTGCGAGCATACAGAAGAGGCTAAAGACCATTCGTGTGCTATCTGATAACAACATTCCGGTAAATGCTATGTTGGCTCCCATTATTCCAGGTATTAACAGTCATGAAATATTTAATTTGGCTAAGGCTGTTTCCGATAATGGGGCGCTTTCATTTGGTTTTACTCTGGTTAGATTAAATGGGGCCATTGGGACAATTTTTGAGGATTGGATCAAAAAAGCCATGCCCAATAAGGCAGATAAAGTATTACAGCAAATTGCGGACTGTCACGGTGGTAGTTTAAACGATAGTCGGTTTGGTATTCGCAACAAGGGAGAGGGGACCATCGCAAAACAGGTACACGATATGGTGCATTTGGCACGATTGAAATTTTTTAAGGGGAGATCCATTCCTGAATTAAATACAGATTTATACCGGGAAAACAAGGATAATCAGTTAAGGCTGTTTTAATAAATGTGTGGCATTCCAAAAGAATATGCTGGTTGTTGTAAGGATTTGTTCCCATCTTTGTCTAATTGAAGACTAACAAAACAATACCGTTAAGTACATTTGTATCTTAAACATGGAATATATGGAAATAAAAATCTGGTCAGACATACGTTGTCCCTTTTGTTATATAGGGAAAAGAAAATTGGAGGAAGCCCTAAAGAGCTTTGAACATAAGGATAGGGTTACCATTAGCTGGAAGAGTTTTGAACTGGATCCCAATCTGAAGACCCAGACCAATATAAAGGCCTTGGACCACTTTTGCGGTTCCAAGGGTATAGGGGAAGAACAGGCGCTGGAAATGTTTCAACATGCGGCAGCTATGGGTAAGGATGTTGGATTGGATCTTAGGTTTGCCAGCACGGTGGTGGCCAATTCCCTAAACGGTCATAGGCTTATTAAATATGCGGAGAGTATGGACAAGGCTCCGGAAATGAAAGAGGTTTTGTTGCAGGCCCATTTTACAGAAGGGAAGAATATTGATGATGTGGAGGTATTGGCCCATTTGGGAGCTACAGTTGGTTTAGACCGTAAAGCGGTGCACAATATGCTCTTATCCGATGATTATACCTATGAGGTTCGCCAAGATCAGCTGGAAGCGAGGAATTTGGGGATAAGCGGGGTTCCTTTTTTTGTATTGGACAACACCTATGGCATCTCAGGGGCACAGCCCTCGGAAGTATTTCTGGAAAGCCTGGAAAAGGCTTGGGAAAAGTCCACAGAACCCAAGGGCGATACGGGAGTAGCGGAAGGGGATTCCTGTAATGTGGATGGAGAGTGCCGGTAAAATAGCGCTTTAAGAGTGTGTGAAGGCTCTCCTTGGGTTTTTCTGTAATTATTTAATGGTTGTAATTTATACTAATAGGTATAGTAGCTGTATATTAGGCGGTACCGTTCCATTCCTTAAAGAATTGCTCTAGGTATTCCAGCATAAATTGATGTCGCTTTTCGGCTAGTTTTTTTCCAGATTCCGTGTTCATCTTATCTTTTAAGAGCAACAGCTTTTCATAAAAATGGTTTAGGGTTGGTGCTTGGGATTTTTTGTACTCTTCCTTTGTCATTTCTAAATTGGGGGCAATGTCCGGGTTGTACAGTTCCCTATTTTTATAACCGCCATAGTTGAAGGCCCTTGCAATCCCTATGGCGCCAATAGCATCTAGGCGGTCTGCATCCTGAACTACTTTTAGTTCTTGGGAGTTAAATTGCTGTTTGGAATCCAAACTGGATTTAAAGGAAATATTTTCAATAATTTGTACTACATGGCCTATCAGCTGTTTTTCTAGCGGTAGGGCACTTAGAAATTCTACTGCTATTTTAGGGCCAAGGGTCTCGTCGCCATCATGGAATTTGGCATCGGCAATATCGTGTAGTAGGGCGGCCAGGCTAACAACAAGAATATCTACCTTTTCGTCTTTTGCAATAAGCAGCGTATTATTAAAAACACGTTGTATATGAAACCAATCGTGTCCGCCTTCTGCCCCTTGCAGTGTTTCTTTTACAAAGCTGATTGTTTCTTCAATAATTTCGGTATTCGTCATGCTGAGGGAATTATGGACTGGGTTACTGTTTTTTCTACCTTTTCCAACAGCAGATTGATGTCCCCTTGGGGTGCTATTGGGGGGTGGACTTCAAAAGTGATATGGTTTCCCAGGCCAAAGGGGAATTTGCCGTATTTTAACATTTTCCAGGAATTGTTGATGCTAATGGGAACTATTACGGCCGAAGGGGCTTTTTTTATCAGTACTTTTAAACCTGTGGTGTGGAATTTTTTGGGTTCACCCGTCTTGGATCGGGTACCTTCAGGGAATATAACGGCAGACCTGCTGTGCTTTTCAATATAGGTGCCCAACTTGGCAATTTCGGTCAAGGACTGCCTACTGTCTTTTCTGTTTATTAAAACAGAGCCTCCGTGTCTTAGATTGTAGGAAACGCTTGGGATGCCCTTGCCCAATTCTATCTTGCTCACAAATTTGGGATGGTGTTTTCGCATATACCAAATAATGGGAGGGATGTCGTGCATGCTTTGATGGTTAAGCACAAATATTGCAGGCTTGTTGGTTGGGATCTGTTGTGGGTTTTTAAAGGAATATTTCGTCCCCAATATATGGGTGCATCGCATTAGGCAAAGATTTAAAAGGGCCACACTTTTCCTGTGGGCCTCATAGCCAAACCAATTAAAGCATATCCATTGCAGCGGGTGGAACAACAGCAAGGTAAGCCCAAATAATAGCAGATATAAGGCAGACAAGGGATATGCGAGTACTTTTTGCATGCTACAAAAATAAAAAACCGCTCTATTGCAGAACGGTTTTGATTCAAGAATATTTCCAGATTTTTTTAGTCTTTAAAAAGATCTAGCAAAATTCGTTATAGGCCTCCATTAAATTCTCTGCAATAACTTCTGCAGGGCGACCTTCTATGTGGTGACGCTCTATCATATGTACCAACTCTCCATCCTTGAAAAGGGCCATACTGGGCGAGGAGGGAGGGAAAGGGATCATAGCGTTTCTGGCTGCATTTACAGCTTCGGTATCTACACCAGCAAAAACGGTAACCAAATTATTTGGCTTTTTTGCGTTCTGTAAGCTCATTTTGGCGGCAGGCCTTGCATTGGCGGCAGCACAACCACAAACCGAGTTTACTACTACTAGGGTAGTTCCTTCTTTGCCAAGGGCATTTTTAACCTCATCGGCAGTAAATAATTCTTCAAACCCGGCAACTGCCAAGTCCTGTCTCATTGGTTTTACTAATTCCGCAGGATACATAATATATATTTTTATTCGATTATTATTAAAGTGCTCAAAGATAACCATTTTGAAACATTATAACGGAATACCTTAACTTTTCATTAGACCTTCAGTTGTAAGCTAAAATTATATCTTTGCCAAAATTTATAAGTCAGATGATTAAATGGTTTGCCGCAATACTTGGGTATTATACCTTTAGATTTCCAGGGGCTATACTGGGTTTTATTATAGGGAGTTTTTTTGATAATTTAAAAAGCTCTGGAAGTGGTGGGGCAGGATCCATGTTTAGGGATATTGCCCAGCAAAATGTATCTCCGGCCGATTTTGAGCTTAACCTATTGTCCCTGTGTTCCATCGTTATCAAGGCCGATGGTTCGGTGAGTCAGAACGAAATGGACTATGTTAGGCGCTATTTTGTAAGTACTTACGGCAAGGATAAGGCCAATGCCATATTTAGGACCTTTAACGAGGTAGTGAAAAAAAGAGAAATATCGGCAGAACGTATCTGTACCTACTTAAATCAACGTACCCGGTACGAGGTGCGCTTGCAGCTGTTGCATTTTCTGTTTGGTATTGCACAGGCAGACGGCACCCTTCGTCCCGCCGAAATAAATAAGATTTCAGAGATTGCCGGATATTTCAGGGTTAGCCAAATTGATTTTGAGAGCATAAAGGCCATGTTTATCAAGTCGGCCGACAATGCCTATAAAATTTTGGAAATAGAAAAGTCGGCAACAGACGATCAGGTAAAAAAAGCGTATAGAAATATGGCTAAAAAGTACCATCCGGATAGGGTGAATACGGAAAACGAAGCCATTAAAAAAGGAGCCGAAGAAAAATTTAAGGAAGTTCAGAAGGCATATGAAATCATTCAACAGGAAAGAGGAATGTAGTCTTTGCAGAACAAAAATATGAATATTCAATAATTGATATAAGAAATGGAAAATTTTTGGTTTTATATCCAGTTGGGATTGGAACATGTCTTGGACCTTGATGCCTACGATCATATTTTGTTTTTAGCGGCCCTGGCCATTCCCTTTACGTTTAAAAATTGGAAGAAAGTATTGATCCTGGCCACCGTTTTTACCATAACCCATTGTTTTTCACTTGGCCTATCGGTTTATGAGCTAGTGGTTGTGGATGTAGCGTTGATAGAATTTTTAATACCCATAACCATTTTTTTTACGGCTATCCACAATGTCTTCAATGCCAAAAGGGTAACCGAGAAAAAGAATATGCAGGCCTACCTTGTAGCTACCGGTTTTTTTGGGCTTGTCCATGGCTTCGGGTTCTCCAATTACTTCAAAATGTTGATGGC